>JBEGRN010000093.1:0-7227 GCA_041180425.1 Verrucomicrobiota bacterium | reverse complement strand
CCCGTTCAAGCTCGTGAAGCCCCTCGTCGTGGCCGGCGCCTACCACAGCCGCCTCATGGAGCCCGCCCGCGCGGCCTTCGAGGCCTTCCTGCAGGGCGTTGAATTCAAGCGCCCGCAGGTCACCGTCTACTCGAACACCACCGGCGGCACGCTCTCCGAGCCGGCCGACCTCCGGGCGGCGCTGGTCAAGCAGGTCGTCTCCTCCGTCCTCTGGGAAGACGATTGCAAGGCCGCCGCCGAGTCCGGCATCGCCCAGTTCTACGAATGCGGCCCGGGCGGCGCCCTGGCGGGCATGATGAAGCGCACGGCCCCCACGGCCCCGATTGCTTCCCTGCACGAGTTCGCCGATATTCCGGCCTAATCCGCCTCCCGACAGGGCTAACGCTGGACAAGCGCCCTCGCCGTCTTCCTATTAGCCTATTCCTCTGACTTCGACCCTGTCCTCGATTCAGCCATCGACTCTTCCTCCTTCTTCCCGTGTCCCTAGACCACATCCGTAACTTCTGCATCATCGCGCACGTCGACCACGGCAAGACGACGCTGTCCGACCGCCTGCTGGAGCACACGAAGACCATCGAGAAGCGTCAGATGAAGGAGCAGCTCCTCGACGCCATGGACCTCGAGCGCGAGAAGGGCATCACCATCAAGTGCCACCCGGTGACGATGAACTTCACCGCACCGGACGGTAAGCAGTACATCCTCAACCTCATCGACACCCCGGGGCACGTCGACTTCGCCTACGAAGTCTCCCGCTCCTTGGCCGCCTGCGAAGGCGCCGTGCTCTTGATCGACGCCTCGCAAGGCGTGGAAGCCCAGACCGTGGCCAACGCGACCCTCGCGATGAACCAGGGCCTCGAGATCGTCCCGGTCATCAACAAGGTCGACCTCCCCAGCGCCCGTCCCGATGAAGCCCGTCGCCAGGTCGAGGACATCCTGACGATCCCCGCGCAGGACGCCGTGCTCGCCTCCGGCAAGTCCGGCATCGGCATCGACGACATCTTCGCCGCCATCATCAAGCGCGTCCCCGCGCCGCGCTGGTCCGACTACCCGCAGCACCGCGCGTTGGTCTTCGATTCGCTCTTCGACTCCTACAAGGGCGTCATCAGCTACGTCCGCGTCTTCTCGGGTACCTTCAAGGCCGGCCAGACCATCGAGCTGATGTACAACGGCGTCCGCTCCGTCATCAAGGAAGTCGGCGTGTTCTCGCCCAAGATGAAGCCGCAGGACGAGCTCGGCCCGGGCTCCGTGGGCTACATCGTCATCAACATCCGCGAGGTCGCGGACGTGAAGGTCGGCGACACCATCACCCTCGCCAACGACCCCGCCAAGGAGCCCGTCCCAGGCTTCAAGGAGGTCCGTCCGATGGTCTTCAGCGGCATCTACCCGCTCGACACGGCCGACTACGAGAAGCTCAAGACCTCCTTGGCCAAGCTGGCCATCAACGACTCCTCGCTCACCTACACGGCGGAGAGCTCGACGGCCCTGGGCTTCGGCTTCCGTTGCGGCTTCCTCGGCCTGCTCCACATGGAGATCGTCCAGGAGCGCCTGCGCCGCGAGTACGACCTCGACATCCTCTCGACCTACCCGTCCGTCGTCTACAAGGTCTTCACCACCGACGGCGTCGAGCACGTCCTCGACAATCCGGTGATGATGCCCGACCCGTCCGCCATCGAGCACATCGAGGAGCCGACGATCCGCGCGCACATCCACATCCCCGGCACGTCCATCGGCGACATGCTCACCCTCGTGCAGGAGAAGCGCGGCATCTGCGAGCGCACCGAGACCATCGACGGCGACCGCGTCGTCCTGGTCTGCCTCCTCCCGCTCAACGAGATCCTCGTCGACTTCAACGACCGCATGAAGTCCATCACCCGTGGCTACGGCTCGATGGACTATGAGTTGGGTGAGTACGTCACCTCCGACCTCGTGAAGATGGACATCCGCGTCAACGAGGAGCCGGTCGACGCCTTCTCGTCCATCGTGCACGCCACCAAGGCCGAAGGCCGCGGCCGTGCCCTCTGCGAGAAGCTCAAGGAGCTCCTCCCGCGTCAGCTCTTCAAGATCGCCATCCAGGCCGCCATCGGGTCCAAGGTCATCGCCCGCGAGACCATCGGTTCCGTCGGCAAGGACGTGACCGCGAAGTGCTACGGCGGCGACATCTCCCGTAAGCGCAAGCTCCTCGACAAGCAGAAGGAGGGCAAGAAGCGCATGAAGCAGATCGGCAAGGTCGACATCCCGCAGGAGGCCTTCATCAAGATCCTGAAGAACGAGGGCTAAGCCCCGTTTCTGTCCTTCCCAGCGGCCGTCCGCCCCTTTAGGTTGGGGCGTCGGCCTGCCATGCTTACCCATCTCCCCGGTTTATTCCTCCCCAAGCACTACCGCTTCCTGAAGATCGCGAAGCAGGTGCTTGAGATCTCGCACAAGGTGAAGCTCTACCGCGGCGACGTCCTCCGCGCCGAAGACTTGGCCGAGCAGGACCGTCTGGCGGCCGCGCTCCAAGAACTGGTGCGCCGCTCGGCCAAACCCGACGAAATCGAGCCGGCCATCACGTCGCTGCATGAGGTCCTGTTGCGCAACGGCGGCAAGGTCTACCCGGTGACGACGACGGCCGATTACGTGGAGATGATCGTCATGGCGGCCATCGTGGCCGGTGCGATCCGTAGCTTCGCCTTACAGCCCTTCAAGATCCCGACCAACTCGATGTGGCCGACGTACAACGGCATGACCTCCGAAGTGCGCGCGCCGGGTTCCGAAGTTCCGAGCTTCGCGACGCGAGCGTTGGAAAAAATCCAATGGACCTGGACCTATGTGGAGCGGGCCCCGGTCGACGGCGAAGTGAAGATCCCGTTGGAGTACTCTGGTTTCGATGGTAGGGATAAGCACTACCGTCCGCGTGGCCGGAGCGCCGGCGGCGAAGGCTACACGTTGGTGGTCGGCAACACGCCGATGGCCATCGACGTCCCCGCCGACTTCGGCCTCGAGGGCGTGCTCCTGCGCACCTATTTCCCCGACTACGCCAAGCTCGCGCTGCGTCGCCAGGACGCCGAGCGCTGGGATAAGCTCCTGGTGCAGGCGGGGCGCGATAACCGCATCGAGGTCGGCCCCAACGGCCCCATGCTGCTGACGGGTTTCAAGGCCAAGGCCGGTCAGACGGTGCTGAACTTCGATATCCTCACGGGCGACATGCTCTTCGTGGACCGCGTCTCGTATCACTTCGTGAACCCGTCGCGGGGCGACACCTTCGTCTTCAAGACGAACAACATCCCGGGCTTGGCCGACCGCAACGGCAACCCCTCCCAGAACTACTACGTCAAGCGCCTGGCTGGCGTCCCCGGTGAGCGCCTCTTCATCGACGCCGACGGTCGCCTCTACGTGAACGGCTCGGTCGTCACTTCGCCTGAGCCGATGGTGTGGAATTCCCAGCGCGCGACCGATCGCGGCTATTACGGCTACCTCGCTGAAATCGGCGACTACGCGTATGCCTTGCCGCTGAACAAGGAATACACCGTCACCGATCGCCATTACTATGCCCTCGGCGACAACTCCGCGAACAGCTTTGACTCCCGTGGTTGGGGCGAAGTCCCGGAGAAGGACGTCGTCGGCAAGCCGCTCTTCATCCTGCACCCCTTCACCTCGCACTGGGGCGCCGCGAAGTAGGGGCGGACGCTGGTCACTCCGGGTTGCGGGTATCGGGTCTTGGGTATCGGAATGGTAGGGACAGCACCAGGTGCTGTCCTTCCTCTCGTTGGTAGGGACGTGACGGCGTCGCGTCCGATTGCCGAGGATGGCTTTAGGAAATGCAAAGCACTGTCAGGAAGGTGGTGCCTTCACGTCGTTGACAGTTTTTTGCAGTCAGCCACTATGATGGGGCCCGAACGCGGGCGCCTGTGAGTTTGCCCACCCCGCCCAACTTCTACGGTCTCGCGACTTTTTGCTGCAAGGCGAACCGGCTCTACCGTATCTACCTCCGGCCCGATGAGATGATCTTCATCTGGGCGGGGAAGGGCGGCGAAGGGGTGGCTGGGGCGTTGGCGGTCGCGAAGGGCGGTCACGGGCCGAAGGCGGCGATGGGGGAGGCATTGGCGCGTTGGCTGGATCCGACCGACGTCAACCAAGCCCGGCTGGAAGTGCTCGAGCGTAAGACCCTCGAGGAATTACTGGATGACCACCCCCTGAATCTCCGGGCCCCACTGGCTGGTTTCGAGGAGGTCCGCATCCGGGCGCGCTCCGATTTCCATGCGCGCGCCTTCTCCGACCACGGGCATCAGGCCCTGCTGCATCTCCGCCATCGCTCGCTCGGCAAGCTGCGGCTCGGCCTCGCCATGGTGGAAGACGTCAAGGTGGCCATCAGCGAACTTCCCCGCTTCCTGGGCGCACGTGGGGTCGCAGTCCGCATTGAGACGACGGCCCCGGAAGTCGAGCAGCCCTGTGGCTGTGTCTTCTGTCGCCGTAACCGCGGCGAAGTCATGCTGCCCTGAGCCTGGGATCCTGACTGCCTCGGGTAGGGGTAAGCCAGCCGAGGTCGGCGGTGGATTTGGCGATCAGGAAGAGCGCCAGCATCATCACTCCCGTGAGTAGCATGAACAAGGTTTAGCCACCGAGGCGTTTCGTGAGCCACCAGGAGAGATTCTCTTTCGTCTTGGGCGTCATAGGAACAGTTGCATCCCAAAGAAGACGATGGCGATGGATACCATCAGCGCGACTTGTTCGGCATGGTTTTGTTCATCGTCTAGCCAGTAGAGTTTCAGTGCGACGATTGCGCCAGCCATGGGGCCGACAAGCATCGGTGCGTAGGGCCGCGATTTAGAGGCCGCAAATAAGACCCCGACAATTGAGGCCACGAGCATGAACGCATGGACAATCGTTTTGGGCATCCCAGGCCGTCCGGCCGAAAGGGACCGGTACGTTTTGCCAGGCATCCAGATTAGGACAATGAAGACAGCGCTGACGACGGCGACGCATCGGTAGCGCCATTCGCCCATATTCCCGTTCTCTAGGGGGCCGAAGATCGCCTGCGCCGCGATGGCGGTCGCCGGCACGAAGAAGAACACGATTTTGGTCAACCTAATGAAGAGCATGCCAAATCTATGTCCTTAGGAGATCAGCTGAAGCCCTTGCCTGATGGGCTCGCTCAGTTTCAGCCAGAATTGTGTCGGGCTGTCCGCCTGGTAGGCGATGGCCGCGACCAAAGAAGAAACCATTCCTAGTGTCGCGATGGTGAACCCAGGCCTCACCCAGCGATGGTCCGGCAAGGAGGCCTTCGCGATGCACATGACCACGGCGGCATCCAAACAGAGCTCATAGCTTGTGAATAGTGGGCCGGTCCAGCCGGCCATTCTGTGGTGGAATGGGTGCGGCAAGGCCAAGACGATGAGAACCAAGATGCCAAGGCCGAAGACCATTTCCAGGTAGGGGCGGAGCTTCGGGGATGTCTCCTTCATTTCGCTCATCTGCTTGGGTCCTGTGGGTCAGTTGATGGCGAGCCTGAGTGCGCAGATCGGGCCGTTTAACGAGTGTAGGGCGAAGTAGACCCGCCACAGAGGTAGCAGGGTCGACGCAAGGATGACGTAGAGCGTTATGGAAACGAAGAATGTCCGCTGAATGGCCGGGAACTTGCGCGAAAGAGGCATCGCGACGCAGGCCAAGGTGGCGACTATTCCCGCCATCCCCGCGGCCTTCTCCAGCAGGACCTTAATCCGCGCTTGGGCGTCGGTTGGCGCTCCCTGCAGAACGGGTATGCCTAATAGCACCGCCACCACCAGTAGGAGTGCGAAACAGCCGATAGTCTTCAGTGCCAGTCCGAGGACGATCCGTGCATTTCCTGATTGAGCTGGGGGTGGGTACACGGGTCAGGGTTGACCGAAGAATGTTGCGACAGGTCCGTGTCGTCAATCGTCCTTCAGATGCGTCGGCGGCCCCATCCCGGTTTGCCCAAATGGGTCGTGCCTCAGAACGGTGCCCTCCTTGCCATGATTCCCATGTCTGCTCTATGGTCCGGGCCAGGCTGGAGCGGAAAGCCCATCCTCGTCTGGTGCCATGTTTGCCGTAACTACGCCGACAGCGGTGAGCGAGCCATCGATACCCCATCCCCCATCCCCAACCCCCTAGTCCGCTCCACATGTCCTGGACCCTCTATCGTCACTACAAGGGCAACCACTACCTGCGGTTAGGGGTGGGGGCGCATTCGGAGGACGTGTCGCCGCATGTGATCTACCGCTGTCTGTACGACAACCCGGCCGCTCGCACGTGGCTCCGTCCGCAGGGCATGTTCGAGGAGCAACTCGAGGATGGCCGTCCGCGGTTCACGCCAGTCGCCCGTCTCCGTCTGGTTCAGGCGACCGACATGCGGACTGTTTTGGCCTTTGGGTATGACGCTTGGCATGAAGGCCGGAGCTTCGACGAGTATTGCGCCTCGAAGGATACGGACCGCCATCACCTGCGCGGCACGCGCTACCTGCTGGAGACCTTGGACGGCTTGCCGGTTGCCGGCTTGAACACCTTGCGCTTCAGCGCCTCCGTGCTAGGCTTGGCCTCCGTCGCCACCGATCCTGCGCAGCGCGGCAAAGGTTATTCGGCTCTCTTGGTGCGCGGCGTCATGGAACTGCACCGCTTCCTTTACGGCGACCTCCGCTTCCTGTTGTTCTCCGAAGTGCCCCCGTCGGTCTACGAACGCCATGGCTTCCGCGTGCTGCCGGCCGAGCATCAGCGCTTCTTGCCCTCCGTGGCCATGGCCACCGGTGAGGCGCCGCTGTCCGTCGAAGAGGCCGAATTGCTGAAGGCGTATTTCTAGTTCCGGAAGGACTTCAGGCGCCAGGCGGCGTCGGCTTCGCGGTCGGTGCGGAACTCGATCACGCGGACGCCTTTGCCGCGGCGTTCCAGCTGGCGCGCGAGCGCGGTCCAGGTTTCGGCGTGGTCGTGGCGGACGCCGTGGGCGGCGCAGAGCTTGCCGAGGTCGGCGGCTTGCGGCGTGCCCCAGAGCTGTTCGAAGCGTTTGGCTTCCTTGGCGATGGGCAGGTGGTTGAAGATCCCGCCGCCTTGGTTGTTCACGACGACCACGGTGAGGTCGCCGGCATGGCCGTACGCCGAGAGCAGCGCGTTGCTGTCGTGCAGGAAGGTCAGGTCGCCGCAGAGCAGGACGGTGCGCTTGCCGTCGAGCGAGGCGCCCAGCGCGGTCGAGACGGTGCCGTCGATGCCGTTCGCCCCGCGGTTGCAGAGCACTTCGGGGCC
>JBEGRN010000092.1:0-8442 GCA_041180425.1 Verrucomicrobiota bacterium | reverse complement strand
GGCACGCGGAACTTCTTCACGCCGCGCTGCAAGGCCGCGAAGACGATGGCGTCGGCGATGCCGGCCGTGGGATTGGTGCGGCGCAGGTCGTTGATGATCTCCGTCAGGTTGAGCACTTCGTCGAGGTCGGACTCCTCCTGGGCACGGCCGACTTCCAGCAAGGGCAGCAGACCGACCTTGCGGCCTTGCGCGCTGAAGGCCGGGAAGGGGTCCGAAGCATGGAACCCGGAGAACCACCGGAGGTCGGCGTTCTTCGTCGGCGTAGCCATCAACAGGACGTCGTCCAAGCGGGCTACGGGCTTCTTTTTGGTCGTGGAACGAGGCATAGGTGCAAGATGACGATGGGCGGGCGGGCGGAAAGCGTAAACACAGATGCCTGCGGCTTGACTGCGGACGGGCGGCGGCCAAATCTAGGCGTCCTTTCGCGCGGGTATCGTTCAGTGGTAGGACCCCACTTTCCCATAGTGGTGACACCAGTTCGAGTCTGGTTACCCGCTCCAAAGGAAGACCAGCCCCGCCTCCCGCCCGAGGCAGGCTTGACCTCGTCCGCCGCCTCAGGGATAGTGCCTCCCCTGGTCGCGCGGGTATCGTTCAGTGGCAGGACCCCACTCTTCCAAAGTGGTGACACCAGTTCGAATCTGGTTACCCGCACCAAGGGCTTCCGCTCCTTAGTTCCGCCAAGGCAACTGGCCCGCGGGCGCGACTTCGAGGAATTCCTTCCAGGCGGCCTGCTCGTCGGGCGCCAAGGACGAGGCCACCACGAGGCGCCACTTCGGCTTCACCGGCGGACGGCGCAAGCTCATGCCAGCCTGTTCCGGCAGGCGGTTGGCCTTGCGGGAATTGCAGCGCACGCAGGCGGTCACGATGTTCTCCCAGTTGGTCTTGCCGCCGACATCGCGCGGGACGACGTGGTCGAGGTTGAGCTCTTCCTCGCGGAAGACGCGGCCGCAATACTGGCACGTATGCGCGTCGCGGAGGTAGACGTTGCGGCGGCTGAAGCGGATCTCGCGGCGCGGGACGCGGTCGTAGGCGCCGAGCAGGAGGACGCGCGGCATGCGCAACACGATGCAAGGCGAGCGGACGGCTTCCGCGGCCGGCGGCGGCGTAGCCAAGGAATAGGAGACCCACTCGGCGGCGGCGAAAACGCGGTGGCCGGACTCATCCGAGTGCACGACGGAAGCCCGCCCGCGGAACAGCAGGCTCATCGCACGCAGGGTGCCGACGATGTTCACCGGCTGCCAAAGGCGGTTGAGGACAAGGACGCGATGGTCAGGACGAGGAGGCAAAGCGAGGCCCACCATAACCACTCGTTTATCGCGGTCAACAGCGGTCGAAGCTTCGCTGCTTAACGGGCGCGCGTCGTCTTCGCGGGGGCCGATTTCGCCGGGGCCGACTTGGACGGGGGCGGCGGCTGCGGCGGCGGGGTCGTCTCCGGGTCAGGGAAAGAAGCCACTTGGCGGCCGATCAACTCCTCGCGCGGCTTGTAGAGCATGCCATCGATAGTCACGGCCAAGCATTCGATCGCGTTCGAGGTGATCGTGAACTCGCCCTTCACCGCGACCAAGACCTCCTTATTCCGAACGCCAAGGACCTGGTTGTAACGGATCTCGCCCGAGTTCACTTCGCGCAAGAGACAGCTCGTGCCGCTCTGCAAGGCCGTGATCCCCACCAAGTGCGGGCGGCCGACCAGGACGACCGGCGGCGGGGCTTTCTTAGACTGCGGCGGCTGGCTCGTCCCGGAGGACGAGCTCAGTGAAAAAACACCCAGGCAAACAAGGCCGCGAGCGCCACCCCGAGGACGATCCAAAGGATGGTATCGCGGTTCACCGAAAGGCTGCCGCCTTCGGCGGGTTCGAAGGGCACTTCTTCTTCCTGGCCAGCGGCATCGAGCGGACGGCGCGCGGCGCGGACGGAATGGTGCGTATTGAAGTCGGAGCAGGCCTTCTCGTCGTCGAGCCGGAGGTAGCGAGCGTAGACCTTGACGAAACCGCGCTTATAGACTTCGGCCAAGGGGATGGATTCGAACTGGTTGGCCTCCATCGCTTGGAGGTAGTCGGTCCGGATTTTCGTGAACTCCGCGGCCTCGCGCAAAGTCACGCCCAAGCGCTGACGCGCTTCCTGAAGTCGTTCACCAAGGGTCTGCATGCCCACACCTGATCATCTGCCCGAAGCCGGGAAGGTTGATGAGGATGATCAGGATGATGAAGCTGTAGCGGCTCAGCATCGTGAAGAACTCCAGCGAATAGACGCCTAAGCGGTACAGGACCCGGGAGCCGTCCAGGGGCGGGATGGGGATGAGGTTGAAGCAGAGCAACCCCACGTTCATGAGCATGCCCAGCACGAGGAACTTGCCGAGGTTATGGGTCGCGGGGTTGGCCCAAGAGACGTCCATGACCACGCCGATGAAGGCGAAAACCAGGCAAAGGACCAAGTTCATGGCCGGACCAGCCAACGTGATGAGGATGTCGTCCATCCGCCGGGTGGCCGGGTTCGGGAGAGAGATCTGCACGGGCTTGCCCCAGCCGATGAGGCCGAAGCCTGGGCTGAAGAAGATCATGATGCCCGGAATCAGCAGCGTCCCAATGGGGTCGGCATGGGCCAAGGGGTTCAAGGTCACGCGTCCCTGCAGGCGAGGGAGCGGATCGCCCCGCAGGTCGGCGACCCAAGCATGCCCGAACTCATGAAGGCCGATCGAGACGACCAAGAGGATCAGCTGCAGGAGCGACCAGCGGAGATGCTCGGGCGAAAGATCCATCTTAGTTGGCGCCGCAGGAACCCGGCGCCTTCCCGCAACCGCAAGAGCCCGTGTGGACGTGGTCGGACTTCAGGCCCTTGACGGCGACGAGCGCAAGCTGCTTCTCGACCTGCTCCGAACCGCAATGGGTGCAGGCCGGCTTTTCCTTGGAGGACCGGACCAACAGCTCGAAGTCTTGGCCGCAGGCGGCGCAATGGAAGTCAAAGAGAGGCATGACGTGGCTATGTTGATAGACGCCTAGACCTCGCTGCCAATCCGAAAGACCCCTGCGGGGATACGCCTTGAGGGAGCGCCCACGCGCGGTTAAGGTGGCGACCGTTGTCATGTCCTCCCCTGCCCGCATCCGCTTGGCCCAACGCCGCGGCCTGCCGCTCGCGCAGGCCAAGCGCCTCGCCGGGCTGACGACGCCGCGGCAGATCCAGGACTTCCTGGCCAAGCTGCCGCAGAACTTCGAGCCCGACGGCGATACCGCCCGCTCGGTGCAGGCGGCGCTCACCGCCAACTGCGCCCATTGCATCGAAGGGGCGATGATCGCGGCCTTCGCGCTTTGGCTGCAAGGCCACCCGCCGCTGCTCATCGACCTCTCCGCGCACCGCGACATGGACCACGTCATCGCGCCCTTCCGGGTCAACGGGCGCTGGGGCGCGATCTCCAAGACCAACTACGTCTGCCTCCGCTGGCGCGACCCGATCTACCGCAGCGTCCGCGAACTGGTGATGTCCTACTTCCACGAATACGCGAAAGGCCCGCGCAAGACGCTGCGCAGCTATTCCAAGCCGTACGACCTACGCCAGCTCCCGACCAGCCAGTGGGTGAACCAGGCGGAGCAGTGCTGGGAGGTCGCGGACCGCATCACCGCCGCGCGTCATTACACCATCGTGACGGAGGCCCAGGCCAAGGCCCTGCGCCCGCGCGACCCGGTGGAGGTGGCTTCGGACCGCGTGACGGCGTTCCCGATCCCCGCCTGGAAGCGCCAACGGCTGTGACGCTCAGCGACGGCCGTCGTACCAAAGATGGCAGGCCTGCGGATCCTTCGCGGCGCGTCCCGCGCTGAAGAACATCCGCCCGAAGAAGCGCACGGATTCGGTGAACGTGTAGAGCTTGAGCTTACGCGAAGAGGTCGCCAAGGGGTGCGCGGCTAAGACTTGGAAGCGGAGGCGACGCTCCCGCGCGACACGATGCAGGCGGCGACTCAGGAAGACTTCCTCCCCGGCGAAGAACTCCGTGCCGAAGCCGCCCGCGGCCCGGAAGGCCGAGGCTTCGACCCAGACGCAGGAACCAGCGGCCCAACGCGCAAGGCGGCTGACGGTGTTCCAACATCCGCAGAAGAAGCGCGCAAAGAAGGGCGTGCCCGGCTCCAAGGCGACCGTGCTGCCCCCGCCGAGATGGCGACCACCGGCGATGGCGGCGGCGATGTCCGCGAAGAGTTCGGCGGACGGCCAGGAATCGGCATCGATGAAGATGAACCAATCGCCCGTGGCGACGCGGGCGCCCGCATCGCGGGCCCGGCCAATCTGGTTGATCGGCTCAAAGACGACGGTCGCGCCCGCCGCTCGCGCGAGCTCCGCCGTCCGGTCCGTGGAGTTGTTGTCGCAGACGACGACCTCGCTTTCCCAACCGCGGGCCTGGAATGCGCCCACGGCGACCGCGACCGCCCCCAACGTGCGCGGCAGGAGCTTCTCCTCGTTAAAGGCTGGGATGACAACCGAGATGCGCATCAACGGGCCGGCGGTTTCGCGCGGGCGGCCAACCAGAGGTCCGCCGGTTCGCCGGCTTTCAGGAGCTGCGGCTTCAGGGCCGATCCGCGGGGCGCATGCATGTCCACGCCCACAAAGGTGGTCTGCGCCGGGCAGAACTCAGCCGACGGGAACCCGATGCCTTTCCGGCCCTTCAGGTTCCAGAAGATGTTCCAAGCGCCGGCATCGAGGCCGAGGTCGTCGCCGCCGCCGCACGCGAAGAAGTTCGCGCCGTTGGCGGAAGTGACGTTGGTGACGAGGTTCGCGAACGGCCCTTGCTTGTGGAAGTCCAAGGTCAGGTCGACGCCGGTCCCGGCGCGGACGACGTTGCCGTTGGTCCACGGGCTGAAGCTCACGTCATGATGGAAGCGCGCCTTGAACTCAAACTCCTCCAGGCGATGCGCCTGCCCGGCGAAGGTGACGCCATGGTGTCCGATGAAGCCGCCGGGGCCGACCGGCCGACCGGCTTCCAGCACCACGTGCCGCACGGTGACGTGCGAACCGGAGACGAAGGGCCCGCTGTCGACGCCGACGAAGGCGATGTCGTCGATCCAGCCGTGATGCACGTCGTGGAATTCCAACGGATTCCAGCCGTCTTCCTTGAAGTGTCCGCGGTAAGCGGTGCTCACCAAGCTGAAACCCACCCCGCGGAGTCCATAATCATCGCGGGCGCCCGCATCGGCGATGGTCGGAGCGGCGTCTTCAGGTAGATCCAAGAGCAACGGCGCGTTCAGGGTCAGCGTCGCTCCATCGACCGAGGCGAGGCGCGCGGCCATTTCGATGCGCGCCGGCGGCTTCAGCTTCGCGGCCTTCCCCGGGTCGCCGGCGTAGGCGAGCCGCACCAACTTGTCGTCGCCCTTGCCCTGCAAGGTCAGCACCACTTCTTGCCCCGCCTTGAAAGAGTTCGCCCCATGCAGGGTCAGCTTGACGTCGCCGCGCTTAGCGGGGGCCAACGCCTGCGGCGCGCCATTGCGGCTCGTGCCCTGAAACGACAGCAGGCCACCCGACCAGGACCATTGCGTCGTCGCCGTCCCGCCCGTGTTCTTGGTCGGACTTGGCTCCAAGGCTTCCAGCGACTTGGTGAAACGGAGGCGGGTCTTGCTCGAGCCCGCGCCTACCAGCACCGTGCCCGGCTTCCGCACATAGAGCCGCCGCGAGAGGAGATATTCGCCAGCGGGAATCGCGATCACGCCCCCCTTCTCGAGGGCCTTTTCGAACGCGTCCGTGTCGTCGAGCTTGTCGTTCGGCTTCGCCCCGAAATCGGCGACCGAACACGTCGGCACCGCCGACTTCGGTAAATCCGCGCCGAAGTCATACCCCGCCTCCGCATAGGCCGACGTTTCCGGAGGAAGCGTGACGGCCAGGAAAAAGGCGGCGAGGGTGAGCATGAATTAGACGGCCGCCTCGAAAGCGCAGGCGGCGGCCCCGACGACCCCCACGTTCCCGCCGAGCGCTGCCGGCACGATCGTGCAGACGGCGGCGAGGCGCGGGAAGGCGTAGTGATTGGCTTTGGCGCGCATCGGGACGAAGAGCGCGTCGCCCGCGGCGGTGACGCCGCCGCCGACGACGATGACATCGGGGTTGAAGGTATTGATGACGGCGCCGAGGCCGCGGCCGAGGTAATCGATGGACTGGTCCCAGATCTCGACGGCGAGGGGATCCTTCTGCGTGAGCGCCTGGAAGAGATGGTGCGTCGTGACCTGGTCGATGCTCCCGGCAAAGCCCGTGATGCTCGAAGCGCGCCCGGCCGACAGGGCTTCGCGCGTGCGACGGGCGATGGCCGTGCCCGAGGCGTAAGCTTCCCAGCAACCGTGGTTCCCGCAACCGCAACGCGGCCCGTCCATGGTCAGGGGAATGTGGCCGAGTTCGGCGGCGTTGCCGTTGGCGCCGCGCATGAGGCGGCCGTCGATGACGGCACCGCCGCCGATGCCGGTGGAGATGGTGATATAGACGACGTTCTTCTTGCCCTTGCCGGCGCCGAAGAGGTACTCGCCCAAGGCGGCGGCGTTGCAGTCGTTGTCGATGCGGGCCGGGAGACCGCCGAAGGACTTGCTGAGTTCGCCCTCAATCGGGTAACCGGTCCAACCCGGCAGGTTCGGGGAGCCGTCCACGCAGCCGCGGGCGGTATCGAGCGGACCAGGCGAAGCGATGCCGAGGGCGCAGAGGTCGGAAGGCTGCAGCTTCAGGTCAGCCAAGAGTTGGTGAGCGGCCGCGGCGACGCGGGAGACCGCTTGGGCGGCGCCTTTTTCGGCCCAAGTCTCGACGCGGCCGGAGCCGAGGACGGTGCCATCTTCGGCCACCACGCCGAACGCGAACTTCGTGCCACCAAGGTCGAAAGCGAGGACTTTACGCATGGCCCCCATTAGGGGCTTAATCGCGGGCAGGTCGAGCAAAGTCATCCTGCAGGCGGACGACATCCGTCAGGTCCGGCGTGGAGACCTCCAGCAAGACCGCATCGGTGACCGCCGCGAAGCGGTGGATCGTCCGGACCGGGATGTGCAAGGCCTGCCCGGCCTCCCAGAGATGTTCGTGCTCGGCGCCGAGCGCGGCGGAAGCCGGAGCTTCGCCGGCGGCCAAGGGACGATAAGTGACCCGCATGCGCCCGGAGAGGAGATACAAGGTCTCCGTCTTCCGCTCGTGGTACTGCAAGCTGAGGCGCTTCCCCGCGATGACTTCCAGGACCTTGCCGGCATAGGCGGCTTGATCGGCATACCAAATCTCGCGACCCCAAGGCTTGGGGACGATCTTCGGCGTCTGCAGAGGCGAAGGCATGCGAGGATGTTTGTGTCTTAATTCTAAAAAGTCAGCCAAGTAAATCCCCCAAGAAGTCGGGCTGATCCGTGGAACCGCGCAACGGCTCGACCAGATGGGGTGCGTCGACGCTGACGCGGTTCACGTCCGCGGAGACACGCTGCAAGGAGAGGGAGCGGTCCGGAGCCGTCTGCGCGAAGGCCGCGAAGGCCGCGGGATCCAAGGCGCGCTCGGACAGCCAGTCCTGTCGTTTCTCCGGCGGCAGCAGGACCGGCATCCGCGAATGGACTTCGGCGGCTTCACGATTGGGCGCAACGGTCAGCAAGCAGAGCGTCCGGCGCGGCGGACCGCCCGGGACGACCTGCAAGGACCAGAGCCCGGCGAAGGCCAGCGGCCCGCCATCGGCGGCGCGAAAATAATAAGGCAGTTTGAAGCGGCCTTCGGTCTTCCACTCGTAATAGCCGTCGACGGGGACGAGGCAGCGGCGCAGACGGGCGGCATCGCGGAAGGTCGGCTTGTCGAAGATGCCTTCGACGCGCGCGTTCGCATGGCCGGCCTCGCCGGCCTCGGGCGCCGCCCACGCGGGCGTGAACCCCCAGAACAAAGGCTCGGCAAGCAAACGCCCTTGCTCGCGGCGCAAGCTGAGCAGCGGCGTGCCCGGGGAGATGTTATAACGCGGGGGGACCGGCGCCGACGGAGCCCCTAGGCTCCGCGCGATTTCTTCCCAGCGCGAGAACTGCGTGACGCGGCCGCACATCGGCTTACCAGTGCGGCGGGCGCTCGTCCGCCGGCGGACCGCCTTCGGCGTCGCTCGCCTGCGCCGTGACTTTGGCTTCCGTGCGGGCCAAGCGCGCGGCCAAGGCCGAGACCTCCTTGGAAAGCTCCAAGAATGCCCGGTCCTGCTGTTCGATATGGCGCTGCAGGAAGGCCAGCTTCTCCTCGAGGTCTTGTTGGCGGTCGGACATGCCTAGACCGCTAACGAACTCGGCGGAACCTGCAAGCCCCTCATGCGCCGCACGCGCGCTTGGCCGCCGCGAAGGCCGCGAGGGCCTGGTCGAGCTCCGCCCGCGTATGCGCCGCGGACATCTGGGTGCGGATGCGCGCCTTGCCTTGGGCGACGACCGGGAAGAAGAAGCCGACGGCGTAGACGCCATGGTCGAGGAGCGCCGCCGCGAACTTCTGCGCCAAGACCGCGTCGCC
>JBEGRN010000091.1:0-6306 GCA_041180425.1 Verrucomicrobiota bacterium | reverse complement strand
CGAGCGCGAGTTCAACGACGACCTCTGCGTCATCGCCCATGCGGTGAAGCAGTACGGCCTGCCGGCCAACCTGAAGCTCTCCGTGCACAGCGGCAGCGATAAGTTCTCCATCTACCCGGCCATCCGCCGCGCCCTCGCCAAGCATGGCGCCGGCGTCCACGTGAAGACCGCAGGCACCACCTGGCTCGAGGAAGTCATCGGCTTGGCCGAAGCCGGCGGCGCGGGCCTTGCGCTCGCCAAGGAAATCTACGCCGAAGCCCTGTCGCACATGGACGAGCTCTGCCAGCCGTACGCGACCGTCATCGACATCGACCGCTCCAAGCTCCCCGCCGCCTCCGTGGTCAACGGTTGGACCAGCGAGCAGTTCGTCGGCGCGCTCCGCCACGACCAGAAGAACCCGCTCTACAACGCGAACATCCGCCAGCTGATCCACGTCGGCTTCAAGGTCGCCGCGAAGATGGGCCCGCGTTACCTCGAGCAGCTCAAGGCTTGCCGCGAGTCGTGCGCCCGCAACGTCACCGGCAACCTCTTCGACCGCCACATCAAGCCGCTCTTCCTGTAAGCAGGAAGGCCTGGCAGGTACAGAAGGCGCGGAGCGATCCGCGCCTTTTTCATGCCCGACGTCGGGTGACCCGATAGCCGAGCGCCGTCAGCCCGACGGTCAGGCCGAAGAGGAGCAGCTGCAGGACCGGCACCATCAGGAAGACCAGCGGCGCCAGCGAGCCTGGCTTGTCCCGCCAGTGTGGGTCGAAGTCCGCGTAGACCCCGCAGAGCAGGGTGGCCACGGCCTCGAAGAGTAGGCAGGCGATGAGCAGCAGCGGTTCGTTGCGCCGGCGAACGACGAAGATCGCGACGATGAACGGCACCAGGGGAGGGACGACGTAGAGCACGTTGCCCCAAGACCGGCTCAGCTCGTAGCGGTCAAAGTCATGGATGAAGAACCGCAAGGACAGCCCTAGCGCCAGCAGCAGCCCAATGAGCGCGCCCGCGAGGGCCAGCTTCTGCAAGGTCGTCCGCGGTGGAGGGGCGACCACGCCGTCGGGGGATTCGTCGCTGGGGGTCATCAGGACACGCTGAAGGGTGGGGCCGTGCAGGCAAGTCCAAGCGCAAGAGACCGCAGGCTTGTCCTGAAACGTTCCTTACCCTTAAGTGGGGCGACCCCGACCTCCCATGCGTTTCCTTGCCTTGTTCTTTGCCCTCGCCGTCTCGGCGGCGGAGCGCCCCAACATCCTGCTCATCGTCGGCGACGACATGGGCTATGCGGACGTCGGCTTCCATGGCTGCAAGGACATCCCTACGCCGCACCTGGACGCCCTCGCCGCCGCTGGCGTACGCTGCACCAATGGCTACGTCACGGGGCCCTATTGCTCGCCGACGCGCGCAGGCTTGCTCACGGGCCGTCAGCAGAACCGCTTCGGCCATGAATATAACCCAGGGGGCGGCAACGGGCTGCCGTTGACGGAGACGCTGCTGCCGGAACGTCTGGCCAAGGCGGGTTATGCGACCGGCATGGTCGGCAAATGGCACCTCGGGGCCCGCCCGGAGCAGACGCCCCCGCACCGCGGTTTCGAAGAATTCTTTGGCTTCCTCGGCGGCGCCCACAGCTATTTCAACACGGGCGGCATCCTCCGCGGAGCCGAGCCCGTCAAGGAGATGGACTACACCACCGATGCCTTCGGGCGCGAGGCCGCCGCGTTCGTGCGCGGCCATAAGGACAAGCCCTGGTTCCTTTACCTGGCCTTCAACGCCGTGCACACCCCGATGGACGCGACCGACGCCCGGTTGGCGAAGTTCGCCGCGATCGCCGACAAGAAGCGCCGGACCTATGCGGCCATGATGTCCGCGCTCGACGACAACATCGGCCGCGTCCGCCAAGCGCTGCAGGAAAGCGGCCAGGCGGAGCGCACGTTGATCTTCTTCATCAGCGACAACGGTGGACCGACCATGAACGGCACGACCACCAACGGTTCCAGCAACGCCCCGTTGCGTGGCTCGAAGCGGACCACCCTAGAAGGCGGCATCCGCGTCCCGTTCCTCGTCGCTTGGCCCGGCCAGCTGAAGCCTGCGGTCTATGATTCGCCGGTCGTCCAGCTCGACCTGCATGCGACCGCCTTGGCCGCTGCGGGCGTCACGGTGGGTCCGGAAACCAAGTTGGAGGGCGTCGACTTGTTGCCTCATTTCTCCGGTGCCAAGAAGGAAGCCCCGCATGACGCGCTCTACTGGCGCTTCGGCGCGCAGATGGCGATCCGCCAAGGCGATTGGAAGCTCGTGCGCTACGACGGCAACGCGGATACCAATACCGGCAAGGCGCAGCCCGTCAGCACGGTGAAGCTCTACGACTTGTCCAAGGACATCCATGAGGACAAGGACCTCGCCGCCGAACAGCCGGAGAAGGTGAAGCAGCTGCAGGCCTTGTGGGAAGAGTGGAACCGCAGCAACGTGAAGCCCCTCTGGGGGCCGGATTACGGCGACAACGATGGTGCGGAGCCCGGCGCGGCGAAAAAGAAGAAGGCCGCCAAGTAGACTACTTGGACAACGCCGCGCCGTTGTCCGACGGCATCGAACGGTGCCAGGCGAGCAGGGCCCTCGTCAGGCGTTCCACCGTGGCGGGCTCCTGTTGTGTGAGGTCGCGCGTCTCTCCGGGGTCCCGCTTCAGGTCGTAGAGGTGCGGCTTTGAGCCATCGTATTCGCAGAGCAGTTTCCAGTCGCCGTCGCGGATGGCGAGGTCGGGGGCGGGCTCGGGCAGGGCGGGCGGCCAGGTCTTGCGGTCGGGCGGTCGACTCCAGCAAAGCGGCCCGGCATGCGAAGATTCGGCTTTGCCAAGCAAAGTCACGGAAAGGTCTTGTCCATCGAGTGCCGCCGAGTTGGCGGGCTGGACGGCGGCGAGCGCGGCGAGGGAAGGCGCTAGGTCCATGCCGGCGAAAACCGAGACCTCGTTACGCGCCCCGACCTTGTCCTTAGCCATCAGCTTGGGCGCCCAGACGATCAACGGGGAGCGGATGCCGCCTTCGAAGAGCTGCGTCTTATGCCCGCGGAACGGACCCGCCCGGCCGGCGCCAGGCTCGGGGCCGTTATCGGAGCAGATGACTAGGACCGTGTTGTCGCGCAAAGCTGGGTCAGAACGGATGCGGTCGAGGATCCGACCTAATTGCCGATCCATTTCCTCAAGGACGGAGAGGTAGAGCCGGTGCTTCCCGGGCGTCCACTTTTCGAGTGGAGGGAAATAAGGGCTGTGCACGTCGTCGGGCCAGAGGTTGACGTAGAAAGGCTTTTTCTTCGCGGCGGCGTCGGCGATGAAGCGCAGGGCCGCATCGGCGTAGCCCGTGGTGATCTGCGAGCGGTCCATCCACGTGACCGGTCCGCCGAGGCGTTCGGCGTCGGCCCAGATCTTCTTGAACTCGGCGGCGTCCGGCGTGCGGGTCAGCGGAAGCAACTTCGGCCCCATGCCCTCGAAGTTGGTGAGGGAGGCATCGAAACCGTAGCTGGCGATGGCCGGGGCGTCCGCTACGTCGCGTTGTCCGCCTAAGTGCCATTTGCCGAAATGTCCGGTGGCGTAGCCAGCGGCTTGGAGCGTGCGGCCCAGCGAAGGCGCGCGTGGGTCGAGCCACTGCGCCATGCCGCGGCGGGCGTTGTCGGCGCGGTTGTTGAGATAGGAGGTGATCTTCCACCGTTGCGGGTATTGGCCCGTCAGCAGGGCGCAGCGCGACGGCGAACAGATCGGCGAATTCACGTAGAACTGCGTGAAACTTAGCCCCTCGGCGGCGAGACGGTCGATGTTCGGCGTCTTGGCCTCCGTGTTGCCGAAGCAGGAGAAGTCGCCCCAGCCCATGTCGTCGATCAGCACGAACAGGATGTTCGGGCGATCCGCGGCCGGCAGGGCCAGCGGCAGCAGGGCGCAGAGCAACAGGCGCCAAGCGCTCATTTCCGGGGAGCCGCGTTGCCGGGCGGCACGGCGTCCTTGAGCAGCGCCGCGAGCCGGGCCTGCATGGCCTTGACGCGGTCCGGCTGCGTGGCGGCGAGGTTCTTGGTCTCGCTGGGATCTTCCGTGAGGTGGTAGAGCGCCAGTGGTTCGTACTTTGCCGTGGCCTTGGCAGCTTTGCCCTTCGCCTTGGCCTTCGCCCCGTCCGCTTCGTCTTCGGCCGCCTCTTCGGTGGCGTTCAGCTGCAGCAGCTTCCACTCGCCCATGCGCACCGCGGCGCGGACGGGACCCTGCGTGGACACGCAGAGGATGGCGTCGTGCGGCGAGGGTGCGCCTTGCGTCAGCGTTGGCCAGAGGTCCAGGCCATCGATGGGAAGTTTCTGTTCGAGCGACCCGCCGCCAAGTTTGATGAGGGTCGGGTACCAGTCCACCATATGGAGGGGTTCGCGAAGGCGCTGCCCGGCGGGGATGTGTCCAGGCCAGCAAGCAAAGGCGGCGGCTCGGACGCCGCCTTCGTAGATCGTTCCTTTATGGTCGCGGAGGGGCGTGTTGTCGCCCGGGGGCGGTCCGCCGTTGTCGCTGGAGAAGACGATCAGCGTGTTTTCGAGTCGGCGGGCTTGGCGGAGGCTGTCTTCGATGCGGGCGATGGCTTCATCGACCGCGGCCAGCATGCCCGCGAGCTTTTGCCGGTTGTTCTTCAGGTTTGGGTAGGGCTTGAGGTAAGTTTCTGGCGCTTGGAAAGGACCATGGACGCCGTTGAAGGGCACGTAGAGGAAGAGCGGCTTATCCTTCGGTTGGCGGTTGATGATGCGGCACGCTTCGTCGCGCAGCAGGTGCGTCGTGTAGCCTTCTTCCTTCAGCGCCTTTCCGTCGCGATACCAGTCGAGTTCGCCTCCGCGTTCGTGCGTGAAATAATCCAGCATCCCAAAGTAGTGGCCGTAATGATGCTCGAAGCCGCGCGACAGCGGCAGGTATTCGGGCTTGAATTCGCCGAGGTGCCATTTGCCGACGATTTGGGTGGAGTAGCCCGCTTGCTTCAAGGCGTCCGCCAATGTCCGCTCAGCGAGCGGCAGACCCCAGGTCGCGTGCGGGCTCACGATGGAGTAGACGCCCGTGCGTGTCGGGTAGCGGCCCGTCAGCAAGGTGGAGCGGGTGGGGGAGCAGACCGGCTGCACGTAGAAGTGTTCGAGCACGGTGCCGGCCTTGGCTAGGCGGTCGATGGTCGGGGTCAGGATCTGCTTGCCGCCGTTGAAGCCACAGTCCGCGTACCCGAGGTCGTCGATCAGCAGGAACACAATGTCGGGCCGCTGGGGCGCGGCGGAGGCCAGCCAAGGGAGGAGCAGGGCGCAGAGTAGGGGGCGGAGTCGCATGGGGTTTCTCTGTTATGGTCGAGTCCTGACGGTCGGACACCTCAAACTTCAGCCTTTTGGTGGCAGGCCTGAGGGTTCCGAGGTTCAGGCGGCCCCGAGCAGGGCGAGGCAGGCTTCGCTGCGTGCCGCGAAGCTCCCGTAGTTTTCCGGGTCGGCGCCGTACCACTCTTGGGCTTGTCCGACCCGTCGCAGCGTGCGGATGACCGCTTCGCGGACTTCGGGGTGGCCGTTGCGGATATCGACGGACCGGAATTCGACTAACCCAAAGAAGCAGTTGGCGCCGTCGGAGTCTCCGTGGCTCAATTCCGAGTCCATGTAGTGGACGTAGGCCAGCAGGTAGAATCCTATGCAGCGCTCGGGCATCCAGAAAACATCTTCCTGGTAGTGAATGGCGTTGTCCACCAACAGGGCGAAGGCCTCGGCGTGGGTTTTCCCGTAGAAGTTGCGGTAGGCTGTTTCCAGGTCAAAGTCCTGGTAGAACGGATCGCCGTCGACGTGTCGTTTATGGCCGAGCCAATCCTCCTGCGTAGGTATCGGTAGTGGGTTTCGCATGCTCCTATCGCTGCGGGCCGCTGCCGAAGCGCGGGCGGACGTCGATGCCGGGCTGCGTGCCGCGGACGGGGCCGCTGCCGAAGCCGCCGCCGACGTCGGTCGCGTACCAGGCTTCGACCTTCTCGCGCGCCCATGGGGTCTTGCGCAGGAAGGTGAGGCTCGACTTCACCGACGGGTCGAAGAGGAAGCAGCGGATCGGGATGCGATGGCCCATCTCGTGCCAGCCGTGCTTGGCTTCGAGGTATTTGACGATCGTCTCGAGGGTCACGCCGTGGAGCGGGTCCCGCGGATGCTGGCGCGGCTCGGTCATCAGGCGCGGCTGGCGTAGTCGCGAGCGTAGGCTTCGGCAAAATACGTCAGGATGACGTCGGCCCCGGCGCGGCGGATGGCGAGGAGCGATTCGTCGCGCGCGGAACGGAGGTCGAGCCAGCCCTTTTCGGCGGCGGCCTGCAGCTGCGCGTATTC
>JBEGRN010000090.1:0-6349 GCA_041180425.1 Verrucomicrobiota bacterium | reverse complement strand
TTTAGACTCATAAAATCCCATCGACACCCCCAAGGGTCGGGTTCAATCCTGTGAGACCCCTGGGCACCCCACCCTTTTACCCTCTATGCTCCCCCACACTCGTACCCTCGTGGCCCTGACCGCCTTGGCGTTCTCGGCCCTCACGGCTCCGGCCGCGGACGCCCCCAAGAAGGCCGACGCGCCGAAGAAAGCCGCCAAGCCAGCCGGCAAATACATGGAGATGGACTACGGCCGCTTCTTCAGCGCCTCCATCGACAACACCCAAGGCAAGAACCCCTTCGAGAAGAAGGGCTGCGCCGCCAACAAGGCCATCTTGGTGAACCTCGGCGCGGAAGATGCCGGCTACGCCTTCGACACCGAAACCCTGCGCGGCGCCGGCCTCTGGTCCGGTGGTTGGTTTAAGCGTAAGGGCGTCGCCTTCGATGGTGCGCACGGCCCGAACCCCGCTCCGGCGGAAGGCGCCGACCTCTTCGCCGAAACGAATCCTGGTCCCGGCTGGAGCCACAACGGCAGCTTCGCCGATCCCCGCAAGCTCCCCGTCGGCCCGGCGAACGTCATGTCGCCGATCCCGCTGGGCCCGCTCCCGCGCGAACACTCCAAGTACCTAGGCCTCTACCTCGCCGGTGACCGCGTCACCTTCGCCTACACCGTCGGCGGCGCCACGCTCCTGGAAAGCGCCGAGCTCGAAACCCTTGGCGGCGTCAAGGTCATCAGCCGCAGCTTCACCGTCGTCTCGGGCGAACTCAACGAATCCCTCCGCCTCGCCGACCTCCCCTATGGCGGCAGCATGAAGGCCAACGGCCTCAAGGCCTCGCTCAAGCTCTCCAAGGGCAAGGCGGGCGACGAACTCCCGACCGAAGTCGCCGTCCAAGGCGTCGCCGGCAGCCTGACCACGGACGGCAACGTCCTCGTGCTCAAGCTCGGCAAGGTCGCCGCGGGCACGAGCTTCAAGGTCTCCTTCGCCCATGGCGGCAAGGACGCCGCCACCTTGGCCGAATCCGTCGCCGCGAGCGCCAAGCCCGCCGACCTCCGCGCCTTCACCAAGGGCGGCGAAGCCCACTGGAAGCAGGACGTCGTCACCGAGGGCGTCCTCGGCGAAGTCGACCAGGCCAAGCAGGCCAATGCCGTCAAGGAACAGCTCGCGAAGGCCACCGATGCGAACAAGAAGGCCGCGCTGGAGGACAAGCTCGCCGAAATCCTCAACGCTCCCTACCTCGTCGACAACGTCACCGTCCCCGAGGAGAACCCCTACAAGTCGTGGATCCGCGTCGGCGCGCTCGCCTTCTTCAAGGACGGCCGCATCGCCTTCTCCACCTGGAGCGGCGACGTCTGGATCGGCAAGGTCTCCGACGACAAGCTCAGCAAGATCACCTGGCACCGCTACGCCACGGGCATCTTCCACGCCCTCGGCCTGACGGTCGTCAACGAGCAGCTCTACGTCCTCGGCCGCGACCAGATCACGCGCCTGCATGACCTCAACGGCGACGGCGAAGCCGACTTCTACGAGAACTTCAACAACGACGTCCAGGTCACCTCGAACTTCCACGAGTTCACCTTCGACCTCCAGACCGACTCCCAGGGCAACTTCTACTTCCTCAAGGGCGGCCCCGTGAATCCGGGTGGCCGCGGCTGGGGTCCCCTCAGCGACCACCACGGCGCCATCTTCAAGGTCTCGCCGGACGGCCAGAAGTTCGAAGTCTACGCCACCGGCATCCGCGCCCCGAACGGCATGGGCGTCGGCCCCAACGGCGAAGTCTCCAACGGCGACAACCAAGGTACCTGGGTGCCCGCTGACTACATCCACTTCTCGAAGCCGGGCGACTTCATCGAAGTCCCAGACCTCGCCCACAAGGAACCCGCGCCCACGAAGTATGGCACGCACCTCTGCTGGATCCCCTACGACGTCGACAACTCCAACGGCGGCCAGACCTGGGTCACCAGCAAGAAGTGGGGTCCGTTCGAAGGCCGCATGCTCTACCTCTCGTACGGCAAGTCCTCCCTCTTCGGCGTCCTCCAGGAGCGCGTCGGCGACGTCGCCCAGGGCGGCGTGGTCAAGTTCCCGCTGAAGTTCACCACGGGCCAGATGCGCGGTCGCTTCAACCCGATCGACGGCCAGCTGTACACCTCCGGCCTCAAGGGCTGGCAGACCAACGGCGTGAAGGATGGCGCCATCCACCGCGTCCGCTACACCGGCAAGTCCGTCACCATGCAGGAATCCCTGCACGTCACGACCAAGGGCATCACCATCGGCTTCTCCGGCGCGCTCGACAAAAAGTCCGCCGGTGACCTGCAGAACTACTCGATCGAACAGTACAACTACCTGTACTCGAGCGCCTATGGCTCGGCGGACTACAAGGTCAGCAAGCCCGGCGAGAAAGGCACGGACCCGGTCGCGATCAAGTCGGTCACCGTCGCCGCCGACGGCAAGTCGATTTTCCTCGAAGTCCCCGGCCTCAAGCCGGTCGAGCAGATGCGCATCAAGATGAACCTCAAGGCCGTGGATGGTTCGCGCGTCCCCGACGAGGTCTGCAACACCATCAACGTGGTGCCGGAGAAGCAGGGCGAAGACTACCGCAGCTTCGCTAGGTAATCCCGCCTAGCAGACCGCGACGAAGGCCCGGCTCACGCCGGGCCTTTTTGTTGGGCGGAGCGGAATCGAGGAAAGATTTGAGGGCTGAATCGAGGGAAGAATCGAAGACAGCGTCGAGGGATGCGTCGATACGGGGGATTACAGATTACTGAGTACAGAGGGAGACAGAGGGACGCAGGAAGTTCCCATCCCGCAACCCCTATCCCCCATCCCCTCCCACGCTTGCCTTGGGCGGGCGAAGTGACGCAATATGACCCGTCCCTTCTCCATGTCGTTCCGTTCCCTCCTCGCCCTGCCCTGCCTCGCGCTCCTCGCCTTCGTGACGTCCGTCTGCGGCGCCGAACCGGGCCTCAGCGCAACCTTCACCGCGGGCGGACAGACCGACGCCCGCACGGACCGCCTGCTCGCGCTCTACGTCCCGGCCGGACAGCCCGTCACGCCCTTCCTCAAGGCCGGGCCGTTCACGGCCAAATGGGAAGGCCAGATCGAGTCCTCCATCCGCGGCAGCTTCACCTTCAGCGCCGAGACTTCGGGCAACTTCAAGTGCACGATCAACGGCCAAGTCGCTTGGGACGGCACCGGCCCCAAGACGATTCAGATCAACCAAGGCGCAAACAAGATCTCCGCCGAGTTCACCTCCGCCGCGCAGGGCGACAGCTTCGTCCGGTTCTTCTGGCAGTCGAAGGAGTTCCCGCTCGAGCCCGTGCCACCGATGGCCCTGGCCCATGAGCCGACGCCCACCGAACAAGCCGGCGAACGCCTCCGCGCCGGCCGCTTGCTCTTCGCGCAGCTGAACTGCGCCGCGTGCCATGCCGACGCCGCCAAGATCCCGGCCAAGGGCACCGGCATGCCGGAGCTCGGCCAGCTAGCCCCGCTCCTCAGCGGCTTCAGCACGAAGTATAACCCCGACTTCCTCACGGAATGGATCGCCGACCCTCACTCCATCCGCCCTGGCACGCACATGCCCAAGCTCTTCACGGGCCCGGATGCAGGCCAGAAGGCCGCTGACCTCGCCGCGGCCCTCACGCAAGGCGAAGCGCCTAAATTCGGGGCGAAAGGCAAGGCCGAGGACGGCCTCGCCGGTGGCGCGCTCTTCGCGAACCTCGGCTGCATCGGCTGCCACCAACGCCCCGACGCCGAAGTCAGCGGCAGCCCGAGCCTTGGACGCATCCCGCTCGCGCACCTCTCCGACAAGTATCAGCTGCGCGTCGAAGCGCTGGCAACCTTCCTCAAGGACCCGAGCGCGAACTACGCCGCGACCCGCATGCCGCACTTCCGGTTGAGCGACGAAGAAAGCACCCAGCTCGCGACCTACCTCCTGCTCAACGGCCGCATGATCAAGCGCCGGGCGATCAAGGGCGACGCCGCGCGCGGGGCTCAGCTGCTCGTGAGCGCCGGTTGCCTCAACTGCCACGCCGGCATGCCCGCGACGACCCAGCCGGCCTTAGCCATCGTCCAGAAGGCCGAGGACAAAGGCTGCCTCGCCAGCACGCCCGCCACCCGCGGCACGGCGCCCGACTACTCCCTGTCGGCTGCGCAACGCAACGCCCTGACCGCGTTCCTGCGCACGGACCTCGCGTCGCTCCGTCAAGACGTGCCGGCCGAGTTCGCCACCCGTCAGATCAAGGACCTCCACTGCGCCGCGTGCCACGCCCGCGACAACGCCGGCAGCACGTGGGCGAAAGTCGATGACGAGAGCCGCAAGCTGCGCGCCGCCCTACCCGCCAAGGAGCACGTCGAAGGTGAACCCGTGCCCGACGCCCCCGTGCCGACGCTCACCTGGACCGGCGAAAAGCTGCGCCACGATTGGTTGGTGAAGTTCCTCTCCGGCCAAGTCGAAGCCAAGCCGCGTCCCTGGCTGATCGGCCGCATGCCGGGCTTCGCGCACCGTGCGGAGGGCCTCGCCCTCGGCCTCGCGCACCAACATGGCCTGCCGCAGCAGGAAGCCCCTGAAGCGGCCCCGAACGAAGCCAAGGCCAAGTTTGGCGAGACCCTCGTCGGCAACAGCGGCGGCTTCAATTGCATCCAATGCCACGGCCTCGGCGACCAAGCCGCCACCGCGGTCTTCGAAGCCCCGGCCATCAACTTCGTGCAATCCGTCGAACGCCTCCGCAAAGGCTACTTCGCCCGCTGGGTGATGGCCCCGACCCGCATCGACCCCGAGACCAAGATGCCGAAATACGCCGACCCCGAGGGCCAGACGCAGCTGAGCGACCCGCTGGACGGCAAGGGCGCGGAGCAGTTCGACGCCATCCGCGAATACCTCCGGACTGTGAAATAGTCCGGCGAAGGCCGGGCGTGGCTTATAAACAATATAAGTCACTCACTGTCAGCATCTTAAGTTAACCAGAACCGGCGATTTCCGTTCCGGCCACGCCCTGTTCACAAGCGATTCACAGCAGGGGACGGCAAAAACTTCCCTCCCCTGCCGTGAACCCGTCGGACTCAGCGGAGGAAGTTCCTCGACTGCACGGAAAACTCCTTATGCTCGGACTTCACCCCAAGTCCTCTCTTATGTCCCAACTCAACCGTCGTACGTTCATCAAGAACACGGCCATCGCTGCTGCGGTGGCTGGCCTCAGCGCCCGAAGCTTCGCGCAATCCGCCGGAGCCAACGGCGACCTCCGCGTCGCCGTCGTCGGCTTCCGCAGCCGTGGCCAAGAACACATCAAGGAGCTCCAGAAGATCAAGGGCGTCCGCATCGTCGCCCTCTGCGACGTGGACTCCACGGTCGTCGCCAAGGGCCTGAAGGCCATCCCCGGCGCCAAGGGCTACTCCGACATCCGAAAGATGCTCGAAGACAAGGACATCGACGCCGTCTCCATCGCCTCCCCGAACCACCAGCACTCCATCCAAGGCATCTGGTCCCTGCAGGCCGGCAAGCACCTCTACGTCGAAAAGCCCCTCTCGCATAACATCTTCGAAGGCCAGCAGCTCGTCGCCGCTTCGCAGCACTTCGACAAGCTCATCGTCCAGGCCGGCACGCAGAGCCGCTCCGGCGCCGGCATCATCGCCGCCGTCAAGGACGTCCACGCCGGCAAGTACGGCAAGGTGAAGGTCGCCCGCGCGATCTGCTACAAGCGCCGCAAGTCCATCGGCCCGGCCAAGAAGAACGAGATCCCCTCGACCATCGACTACGACCTCTGGAACGGCCCGGCCGACATCCAGGAGTCCATCCGCGGCAACCAGTCCGACAAGAACTCCGAAACCACCAGCGCCGGCGCCGTCCACTACGATTGGCACTGGTTCTGGAACTACGGCGGCGGCGACCTCTGCAACCAGGCGATCCACGAGATCGACATCGCCCGCTGGTTCCTCGGCACCCACGAAGTCGCCCCGGAAGTCATCTCCGTCGGCGGCCGTTTCGGCTACGTCGACTGCGGCGAAACCCCGAACACCTTCCTCTCCATCCATAACTACGCGAACGCTCCCCTCATCACCGAAGTCCGCGGCCTGACCGCCGACGGCAAGATGGGCGGCCCGTCCGACAAGTTCGGCAAGTTCAAGAAGTCCCCGGAGATCGGCATCATCGTCGAGTGCGAGAACGCCACCATCGTGGTGCCGGACTACAACTCCGCGCAGGCCTACGACGCCAAGGGCGAGCAGATCAAGGCGTACGGCAAGGCCGTCGAGCAGGTCGACCTCACCGGCGGCGCCTCCGGCCACCACGCCAACTGGGTCGCCTGCATCCGCAAGGGCTCGGCCGAAGGCATCCACGCCCCGGTCCGCGAGTGCCATCTCTCCACCGCCCTCGTGCAC
>JBEGRN010000089.1:0-6369 GCA_041180425.1 Verrucomicrobiota bacterium | reverse complement strand
CAGTCGTGATGGTCGCGGACTTCATCGCCGGCCTGGTCCACTGGCTCGAGGACGCCTACGGCTCCGAAGACACCCCCGTCGTCGGGCCGCTGCTGATCAAGCCGAACATCGTCCACCACCACTACCCGCGTTTCTTCACGAAGCTCAGCTGGTGGCAGAGTTCTTGGGACCTCCTGCTCCTCGGCGCCCTCATCCTGGGCGTGGCGGCGTGGCTCGGCTTCTTCTGCTGGCAAGTCGCGCTGTTCGTCGTCATCAGCGTAAACGCCAACCAAGTCCACAAATGGTCGCACATGACCCGCGCCGAGGTCGGCCCAGTGATCGCGTTCCTGCAGGATATCCGCGTGCTCCAGACGCCGCGCCATCACGCCCTGCACCACACCGACCCGAAGAACACCTACTACTGCCCGGTGACGAACCTCGTGAACCCGCTGCTGGAGGCCATCGATTTCTGGGGCCACGCCGAAGCGTGCATCGAGATCCTGACGGGCGTGACGCACCGCCACGACACCTCGAACCGCGGCGCCGGCCCCGGTCCCACCTGGCTCGCCGACTTCCGTCCAGCCCACGCCGCCGGCCGCACCCGCGCCGGCCTCGCCCCGGAACAGACCGACGAGGGCTGAGGGTCAATTCCCCTCCTCGGGGTCGGTCTCGACGGCTCCCGCCATGCGGACAATGCGGGGATGGAATTCCGCAAGGATTTCAAGGAGCTCGCCTTGGGCGGCGATGACCGCCCGGATGTCCTTATAGGCGCCAGGCGCTTCATCGAGGCCCCCGCCCAAGAGTTCGACTTGGGCCGCCGCCAGCTGCGCGTCGCGCTGGGCGGCCGTGATTTCGCGGGTAGCCTGGGTTCGCGACATCTGCCGGCCGGCGCCATGTGAAGCGGATTCCAAGGAGCCCGCAGCGCCACGGCCACGCACCAGGAAACCTGGCGCGCCCATCGACCCCGGGATGATGCCTAGGACGCCCGCGCCTGCGGGGGTCGCGCCTTTACGGTGCACGAGCACTTCCTTGCCGCCATGGGTTTCCTTCCAAGCGAAATTATGGTGGTTGCTGATCGCCCGCAGCGGCGTGAGGCCCGTCAAAGCGGTGACCGCATCATGGATCACCTGATGGTTGGCCGCGGAGTACTCGCCGGCGACTTCCATCGCGTCCCAGTAGGCCTGCCCTTCTTCCGTATCCATCGGCAGCCAAGCCAAGCGCTCCAGCGCCTTCGGCAGGGGCGTGAGTTCCTTGGCCAAAGCCGAGAAATGGTTGGCGATGTTGTAGCCCAATGCACGCGAACCCGAATGGCTCAACAACGCGAGCCATTGCCCGGCAGGGATGCCCTCGGCCGGAGCGTGCAAGCGGAGTTCACCGAACTCGACAAAGTGATTGCCACCGCCCGAGGTGCCAAACTGCAGCGCGGCCCGGGCCCGCAGGTCAGGTTTGCGGAGGCGCCGCTCGACCGCGGCGAGACGCGGGTCATCGAGCAGCGGGTGCGCCCAGGGCTGCGGCCGGAGCGCCCGGCCGAAGTAGGTCCCCTGGAGGATGCCCGCGCGGAGCTGCGGGCGGAGACGCTCCAGGTCGCCCGCAGGGTCGCGGAAGACCGTGAGGTGCATACGGCAGCCGATGTCCACGCCGACCGCATAGGGAATGACGGCGTTGTCGACCGCGGCGACGCCGCCGATGGGCATGCCGTAGCCGACATGAGCATCGGGCATGAGGGCTCCCGCAACGACCGGCGCGAGGCTCATGACGTCGTTCATCTGCTGGCGCGCGGAGATGTCGATGCCTTGGGCGCCGTAGACTTCATAGGCCAACGGGGCGCTGCGGGGAATGCTGAGCTGACGTTGCCGACGGTGATCGGCGATTTCCCGCCGGATGGGTTCGAGGTCCGCCCAGGCTTCCACCAAGGCCGCCTCGGGCGAGGCGACCATGGCGGTCACGGCGAGGAGGAACCCTTCCTCGCCAGCGCAAGGCAGCCGAAGGAGCCGGCCGGCCCAGCGCTTGGCGAGGGGGTCCGCAGTGCCCGCGAAGCAGGCGAGGAGAGCGGCGAAATCGGAGGCCATAGTGCGTCCTAATGTCTTGTATGTAATTAGTCGGCACCAGGGTCTGCAATCCCGTACGCCGCCAACATCTGCACCGCGGCCCGCTTTGCCTTGGACTCGAGGGTCTCCCCGAGGTCCAGAAGGAGGAGGGGCCGAGGGCCCGCCACGGCGGCGATGAACGCCTCGAAGCTCATGTCCGCCAGGCCCACATGGCCGTCGATGCCAGGCAGGCGCTCGGCGCACCAGCGGCGAATCTTGGCGAACGCGCCCCACGCCTTGCGGGCGGACTTCACGTCGTCGCGTAGCAGCGAGGCGAAGGCTGCGACCGGCAAGAGGACGCACGCAGGCATGTGGCAGATGCAGTGCCTGGCTTCGGTCGTGCCTAAGCGGGGGCCCAGCAAGCGCTCCATGCCCTTGAGGAAGGCAATGCGCTCGGCCAACGCCAAACCCTGGAGATCGGCGGGGCCCAACAGATGCGCGGCGCTGACGCCCTTCGGCGTGAGGTCCTGGAAGCGACGATGGTCACCGGGCTCGAGGCCGTCGTAGGCGGCGAGCAGCGCCGTCCGCAGGCGACCGGCGGGTAGCTGGCCGATGAGGACGACGTTGCGGACGAGGGCCGCAGGCGTGACCGTCAGGCGGAGTTCGCCCGCGGTGCGCTGGGCGTCGAGGATGTCTGCTGGCATGAACATAATAGGATGGGATGGAATGGTGGTGGCGGCGCGGGCCGCGCAATCAAACGAAGTGCCTCTATAAATAGAAAGAGGCCGGAACCCGAAACTCTCGTCTCGGCTTCCGGCCTCTGTATGCGGTCTTAGATCTCGCCCTTGGCGAACTTGGCCATCAACGCGGGGGTCGCACCATCGAAACCGACGACGTCGAGCATGCCCGCGTCGTTGGGGTCGGCGATGGTGAAGCCCGAGGAGGTCATGCCCACGACGATCAGCTTGGCGCCGATGCCGGTGGCCTGCCTGTACTTCTCGAGCGCCTGCACGGGATGAGCACGTCCAGCGTACGTTTCGTTGTCCGTGAGGACGACGAAGGTGTCGACGTTGACCTTGTTCGCCAACGCCCAGGTCATGGGGACCGAAGCGTCGGTGCCGCCGAAGCTGAGTCCGGAGACTTTCCGCGTCGCTTCATCGATCCTGTCCCGGGCGGTAAGGCCGAGGTCACGGAACGATTCCGCGAAGCCCATCGTCGCCGTCCAGGGCTCCGTTCTCGCCGCGACCACCGCGAGGGCAGCCGAAGCGGCCGAAGGCGTGAGTCCGGGGACGCCGGCGATTTCGCCCCAGCCCATCGAACCCGAGACGTCGAGCGCGAGGAGATGCCTCGTGCCCGCGGGTTCGACGGCGCCGAAGGAGAGTTCGAACGCTTCGTCGAGGGCTTCGACGACCTTCTGCGACACCGTCCAGCTCGCGCTGGACCTGACGCCGCGGCCGGTCGCGTAGGTACGCAAGGCCGAGAGGACCTGGATGGGATGCACCTTGGCGCCCTTGAGGCGAGCGGCGTCCGTCAGCCTGCTGGCGACGAGCTTTTCGGCCACGGAGAGGGGCTTCAGCAATCCGACCTTGGACATCGTGCCGAGGTTACGGATCATCGCCGTCATGGGCATCTCCTGGAGGAGCGCTTCCCAGACTTCGACCTTGTTCAAGGCCTCGGTGGGGAGGGCTTCACGGGGGAGCCTGTGGGTGACGATGAGTTCGACCAGTTTCTTGGTCGAGGCAACGTTCGCGGCGGCGAGGATCGCCTTGGCTTCGTCGCTGTCCGCCTTTTCGGCGACCAACTTCAGGCTAGCCGCCTTTTCGGTCGCCCAGACGAAGTCGAGCGCCTTGACGCCGGGAGCGACGTCCGCCTTGGCCCATTCGGCCTTCTCGCGCTTGGCGGTCCAGCCGAAGAGCTTGCCCTGCACCTCGTCCGCGGGGACGGGCTTGGCCAAGCGGAGCAAGTCGCGCATCGACCAGCCTTCACGCTGGCGGTACTTGACGAGCTGCAAGGCCAGCGTCTCGTGACCACGCTCCTTGAACCAGAGCTGGATCGCGTTCCGCAGGCCACGGCCCCAGCCACGCAGGCCATTCGCCGTGTCGGCGAACTTAAGCAGGTGGGTGCCGGTCTTCAGCGCCGTGGGCACGGCCGCCAGGGCGGCCTTACGCGTGGCGTCGTCGCCCTTGGAGGCGGCGAGCGCGAGCACGAAGATCGCGGTGTCGGGCTTGGGGGCGCGACCGGACTTCAGCATCTCGACGGTGACGCTCACGACCCGCAGGCCGTCCTTCTGCAAGAGCCGCAGGACGTGGTTGGCGTTCTCCGCCGTGAGCTTGCGCTCGGAGACGTAGAAGGTGCCGCCCTCGGAGCCGAGGATCAGGAAGCGATCGAGACGCTTCCATTCGTCGAGTTTGAAGACGAAGCCGCCGGCATTGTTTTCGACCATGTCCCTGCCGGGGATGGGGAGACCCTGGGGGGTCTCGCTGGCCGTGAGGCCGGTGAGGGCCTCTTTGATGTTCTTTTTCATGGTGTGGTGTGCCCGTGAGGGCGGTGGTTTATTTCATGTTTGGTGGTGGGTGGAAAATGGGCCGGGCCCGTCCAGGGGCTTCACGTGACGAACGGAAGCCCCCGGCCGCGGGGCGTAAAGCGCGAGGCAACGGACGAATTCGAATCGTCACGGATGGCCAATGAAACCATCGGCCAACCTATGGGCGCTGCCGTGGGCCTGAAAGTGGAGAGGGCGGGAGTTGCACCCGCATTAACCGCCTGAAGATAACCCAACATCGATCGGCTCAGGGAGCCTGAGCAAGGTGGGTGCATTGGGAAATGCGGTTTAGCCGCGGCAGTTGTCCTAGGTTTGGACGACCTCTCCGAAAGGTGAAGGGGGCGGGACTTGCACCCGCAGCTCCGAGCTTATCCAGATAACCCAACGCGAGCGGCTCGGTGACCCAAGCAAGGTGGTGCGCTGGATGTCACGGCGCTTTGATGATTAAGCTACCCCTCCTAAAATGGTCGTCGCGAAGGGAATCGAACCCTTATTTCTCGGTTCGTAGCCGAGCGGTCTGTCCATTAGCCTACGCAACGATGACGGTCCTAAAGTAGCTGCAGATGGGCTCGAACCATCGACCTCCGGGTTATCGACCCAGCGCTCTGCCAACTGAGCTATACGGCTATAATGATTGAAGGGGGCGGGACTTGCACCCGCATCTCCGCGTTTCGTGGTAACCCAACGCGAGCGGCTCGGTTGACCCAAGCAAGGTGGTGCGCAGGTTGTCGCGGCGCTTTGATAATTAAGCGACCCCTTCCAAGGGCTTGCATCGCCCGGGACGGAGGCCCGGGCGGATGCTAAATGGCGGAGATAACGGGATTCGAACCCGTGTTGGCCGTGAGACAGAGGGCCATGTTGACCACTACATCATACCTCCTGAAATGGCGGGGATAAGGGGATTCGAACCCCTGCTTTCCGGCAGACAACCGGCGATACTAGCCTCTATACGATACCCCCAAATGGTCAGAAAAATGGGCTTCGATCCCACGACCTCGTGCACCCCGAGCACGCGCTCTGCCTGGCTGAGCTATTTCCTGATAAAAGTTGCGCCCACAGGCGCGGGAAGTGAGTCACCCATGGAGGACTTGAACCTCCACCCTCTCGGTCCCAAACCGAGCGCGTTACCATTACGCTAATGAGTGCTTAACGCCAGGGCGGGCCTGGCGGTTTCGAGCAAGGAGTTGCCGTCGGGATATTGCCGATGAACTGGTTGCCCAGAACACCACGCTTGCGCGCATCAGCAGGTGTTTTTCCAGTGACGTTGGTGGTGGATAACCGACGACGTTCGGCTCGAAAAGGGTGCAAGCGGTAGGATTCGATACCTACACTGCGGGGATTTTACAGATAACCAACGGCCCGGTCAGCCCGCCGATGGCGGGAAAGGATGTGGGGTTGGATTCGGGTATGACCCGACCTTGCCTCTAACTTGGGCTACGCTTGCAGAAAGGGTCGGCAGTGCTGGAATCGAACCAGCCGTGCGTAAACGCGACGAGCTTACAACCCGCCAGTCCACCATGGAGCGTGCTGCCGTAAAAAGGGGCCTGAAACCGGATCCGCCGCGCGCCGCCAACCGGCGCTTAAGCAAAGTTGGGGATGGCACGCGACGGACCCGGGTGAACCGGCGGAGCGAGCGCTCCGTTTGGTTCTGGTCCGGACTTAATGACATGGCAGGCCAGGAGGGAGTCGAACCCGCGCCAGCTGGGTTGGAACCAGCCATGCTACCGTAACACTTAACCTCTATGAAAGTGATTTGAGCAAGGGGACAGAGAAAGGAGTGGGCTTACGCCCAACACCGATGGATTGTATGGTAACCTTCCT
>JBEGRN010000088.1:0-6392 GCA_041180425.1 Verrucomicrobiota bacterium | reverse complement strand
CGATTGAAGCGAAAATGGGGCGGGTACGCACCTTGAAGGATGGGCCTCGGACCTTAGACATCGACCTTCTCTTCTATGAAGGCGGGGCCGTCGAGCTGCCTGAGCTCTCCCTCCCCCACCCCCGGTGGTCCGCCCGTGGCTTTGTCGTTTTACCCCTAAGGCATCTGCTTCAAACCCCTGCCCTCGCCAAGGACCCGACCTGGGATTGGCTTCGGGCTGAGGTCGCCTCTTTGCCTGTCGATGGGTCCGGCCTGCGCCCATGGCAAGGACCGACCCCCTGGATCAAACCGACCCGCTGAAGCCCGCCCGCTTCGGCCATGCTCCGGCGCTTTGGCTCGCGCTCCCCTTGTTGGCCGGATGCGCGTGGGACGCCTATGCCCACCCCGACATCCTTCCTTTGCTCTGGGTGGGCAGTGCCTGCACGCTGGGCCTCTGGCTATGCGCCCGACACGAGCTCCTGTGTCGCTACCTGTTAGTCTGTGCCGGCGTCAGTTGGGGCGCCGCTTGGCACCAGGCCAAACTCCCGCCCCAAGCGCCGCTGAGTTCGGTCCGCGCTTACGCGGAACTTTCCGTGCGCGTGGAGAGCGCGACCCTGCGACGAACCGGCGAAGGCTGGACCGGCCTCGGCATCATCACCGACAAAGGCCCGCTGTTCCGCCGACGGCTAGCGCTCGCGGTCAAAGGCGAGGTACCTGCGCGCGGGGCCGAACTCAAAATCACCGGTCACCTCACCCCGCTGCCACCTCCAAGCACCGGCTACGATGCCTGGCTCTCCTCGCAAGGCGCCACGCTCAAGCTCAGCGGCGGGCGGACGCTCGGCGTCCTCGAACCGCCCGGACGGTTCGCGGTTTGGTGCCAAGAGCGGCAACGCTACCTGGAGCATTGGCTGCGCGTGCTGCCGTGGGAAGACCCCGACGGCGGCGCGCTGCTCGCCGCGACCATGCTCGGCCGCACGTCGTTGTTGCCGGAAGACGCTAAGGCCGCCTTCACCGCGACCGGCACGCTGCATCTGTTCGCCATCAGCGGGCTGCACATCGCGGGAATGGCCGCCGCGTTGCTGTGGGCGACGCGCCGCCTCCGGCTGCCGGAAAGGCCGACGGGCATCGCCATCCTCGCGCTGCTCTGGGTGTATGTGGAAGTCACCGGCGCGTCGCCTTCTTCCTTGCGCGCCTGGATCATGGCCGCGTTCCTTTGGGCCGGCCAAGCGGGCGAGCGCGCGACGCCCCCGTTGCAATCGCTCGCACTCGCCGCCGCCGCCACGTTGCTCTGGAGCCCCGAGGCCAGCAGCGACCCCGGTTTCCAGCTCAGCTACCTCGCCGTGCTCGCGATCTTCCTGGTCGGCCTGCCTGCGGCCGAACAACTCGCCGCGCCGACGCTGGCCGAACGCCTGACGCCGCCGTCGGCGACGCCGCGGTGGCGCCGCTGGGTCATGCGACTACGCCGCGCCACCCTCAGCGGGCTCTGCATCTCGCTGGCTGCCACGATCGCCGGCACGCCGCTCACGCTCACCTACTTTCAAAGCATGAGCTGGGCTGGCGTCTTCGCCAACCTCGTCCTCGTACCGCTTTCCGAAATCCCGCTCGTGCTGGGGATGGCTTCGCTGCTGTGTTGCCCTTGGCCTGCCTTGCTCCCGCTGGCCGCTTGGCTGAACGGCGCAGCCGCGGCGACGCTCGACGTGATGAACGGGCTCACGCAAGCGTTCGCGCGGTTGCCGGGCTTGGCGCTGAACGGCCAAGTCCAGCCGACCGAGAGCGGGCCCCTCTGCGCGGCCTTGCTGGTGGCGTGTTTCTTCAGCCAAGCAGAAGCGAAAAGCACCTGGCGCCTGCTCGGCGTCCCAGCCCTCCTCGTCCTCGCCTGGATACTGGCCTGCGTCGCCTTCAATTGAACGGAAACGGAGGGCTTGCCTCGCTTCCGCGCCGGACAAAAGTCCCGCCATGCGCCTGTTGCCTGCCCTCGCCACGCTTCTCGGACTCCCGCTCGCCCTGCTGGCCGCCGAAGCCCCGCCGCCATGGAGCGGCATCTACCCGCACCTCGCGACCTTCAACGATGAAGGCGAGTGCGGTACTGGCGCCGTCGTGCCGTGGGCCGACCGCCTGTGGGTCATCAGCTACGGCCCACACAAGCCGTACGGCTCGAGCGACAAGCTGTACGAGATCACCCCTGACCTGCAGCAAATCGTCCGTCCCGAAAGCGTCGGCGGCACGCCCGCCAACCGGATGATCCACCTGGAATCGAAGCAGCTCATCATCGGGCCCTACTTCATCGACGCCGACCGCCAGGTCCGCGTGATCCCGCCGAAGCTGATGCCGGGCCGACATACGGGCAATGCGCGCCATCTCACCGACCCGGCAAACAAGGTGTACTTCGCTACGATGGAAGACGGACTCTATGAAGTCGATGTCCACACGCTCGCAGTGAAGGGCCTGATCAAGGAAATCAAGAACGTCCCCGCTCCGGGCCAGACCGCCGAAGTCAGCCCGGCTAAGATCACCTCCACCATGCCGGGCTACCACGGCAAGGGCCTCTACTCGGGCCAAGGCCTCGTCGTCATCGCGAACAACGGCGAGCTGAGCGCCAAGGCCTTGGTCGACCCGACCATCGTCAGCGGCGGCCTCGGCTCCTTCAACGGCACGGGCAACTGGTCCGTCATCCGCCGCAACCAGTTCACGGAAGTCACCGGGCCGGGCGGGCTCACGGGCAACGCCGACCCGGCGAAGGACCCGATCTGGACCATCGGCTGGGATTACCGCTCGCTCATCCTGATGGTGCTGGAAGACGGCAAGTGGACGACGTTCCGCCTCCCGAAGGCCAGCCACTCCTACGATGGCGCGCATGGCTGGAACACGGAATGGCCGCGCATCCGCGACATCGGCGAACCCGGCCAACGGCTCATGACGATGCACGGCTCCTTCTGGACGTTCCCGGCGGGGTTCTCGGCCAAGCATTCCGCCGGCCTCGCGCCGCGCTCCAATTACCTGAAGGTCATCGGCGACTTCACGCGCTGGCAGGACCGCCTCGTGTTCGGCTGCGACGACACCGCGAAGTCCGAATTCCTCAACAAGCGTCCGGCGAAAGGCTCCTTGGCCGGCCCGGGCCAATCGCAGTCCAACCTCTGGTTCACGCCGCTCGACGCCACGACGAAACTCGGCCCGGCGCTCGGCCGCGGCGGCGTGTGGGTCAACGAGCCGGTCAAAGCCGGCGCGCCGTCCGACCCGTTCCTGCTCGACGGCTTCACCGAACGCACGCTGTGGCTGAGCCATGACGGCTCCGCCGACACGAACTACACCGTGGAAATCGACCAACACGGCGACGGCCACTGGACGATCTGGAAAGCCTTCACGCTCACCGCCGCCGCGCCTGGGCTCTGGATCGACCTCTCGCCGCAGCACATCGGCGGCGCCTGGATCCGCGTGACCAGTTCCCGCGACCAACAGAAGGCCACCGCCCAGTTCCAATACGCCAACGCGGACACACGCGGGACCGAGACCGACCCGATGTTCGCGGGCCTGAGCCCCGCTGAGGCCGCCACGAGCCGCGGCGCCTTCCTGCTCACGCGCGGCGGCAACCTCCGCACGCTGTCCGTCCTCCCGGCCACGCTCACCGCGGACCACACGAAGGTCGGCGCCGCCTATGAACTCACCGCGGACATGAAGCTGGTGAAGCTCGCGGACGCCAAGGCCGCCGATTACGTCGCGAAGAACACGGCCATCCCCGCCGGCATCATCACGGCCGACGCGGCGTCGGTGATCTTCGAAGAAGGCGGCCAGCGCTGGCGCCTCCCACGCGCCTTCCCGCTCGGCGACCCGCGCAACGCCGCCCAAGACCGCTTGCTCGCGCGCAGCGCCCTGCGCAAGGCCCGCGAAGTCTGCACGGAACGCGACCTCCTCCAGGCCCACGGCACCTTCTACGAACTCCCGGCCCTCAATGCCCTCGGCGCAGTCCGCCTCCGCCCGATCGCGACCAGCGGCCTCGCCGTGCATGACTACTGTTCCTACCGCGGCCTCCTCGTGCTCTCCGGCTTGCAGGACGGCGTGAAGAACGACGCGCACCTCATCCGCTCGGACGATGGCCAAGCCGCCGTCTGGGTCGGCGCCGCCGATGACCTCTGGAAACTGGGCAAGCCCCGCGGCTTCGGTGGTCCGTGGCTTAACACCACGGTCACCGCCGGCGCGCCGTCGGACCCTTACCTGATGACCGCGTACGACGAAAAGACGCTGACGCTCCGCAACCATGGCGCGAAGGCGGCCCGCATCAACGTCCTGCTCGACGTCACGGGCGACGGCCAGACGGTCTCCTACCGCACCTTGGAAGTCCCGGCCGGCGGCCAGGTCGTCCATACCTTCGACCGCTCGCTGAACGCCTACTGGATCCGCTTCGTCGCCGACGCCGACGGCGTCTTCTCCGCCCAACTCGAATACAAGTGACCTTGCGGGGGGGCGGACTTTCACCTAAGTCCTTGCCCATGCGAACCCCCCTCGTCGCCCTTCTGTTCGGCCTGTGCTCGCTCGGCGCGGCGGACGCCCCTAAGCCGCCGACGGAAGCCCCGACGACCCTGCTCGCCCAGACGGACAAGCTCGTCGGTGCCGACGACATGACCAAAGGCGCGCCGGCTTCGCTCTGGAAGATCACCAAGGGCAAGTGGGAGCGCAACGACCTCGGCACCACCGGCGCCGAAGTCCTCGCGGACAAGCACAACGCCATCGTCCGCCTGCCGGTGAAGCTCGACGCCTTCGTCGTCTCGTTCGACGTCCGCCTCGACGGCGCCGCGAGCTTCGCTTTCACCATCAACAACGCCAAGGAGCACCTCGCGCGCGTCATCGTCGCCCCGACCTACGTCAGCCTCCGCCGCGACGACTACGACGGCGACGGCCCCGAGAAGGCGTTCACGCTCTTCACCCAACCCACGCCGAACGACGTCGGGACCTGGCATAACGTTGTGTTCGAAATGGTGGGAGACACCGTCGTCCTGACCGTGGACGGCAAGATCAGCGGCTGGGGCGCCGACCCGCAATTCGCGAAGGACATCCGCGCGAACCCCAGCTTCCATATCGACGGCGCCACCGCGACGATCCGCAACTTCCGCCTCTGGACGGCCAAGCCCGAAGCTAAGCCGACCTGGGCCGCCAAGAAGGGCGCCCTGCCCAAGCCCCTCGAGAAACCCAAGAAATAAACGCCATGCACCGCACCCTCCTGCTCCTCCTCGGGGCCAGCTCCCTGTTCGCCGCCGAAGCGCCCACCACCCTGCTGGCACAACCCGACAAAGAACTGCTCAACGATGGCCTGACCCTCGCGGCGAAGCCCGCCGAATGGAAGATCGCCAAGGGCAAATGGGAGCGCACCGCCGAAGGCATCAAGGTCGAGGAACTGCCGGCGGACAACCATGGCGCCGCTGGACGCCTGAACCAGAAGCTCGGCGACTTCATCATCGCCTTCGACTTCCGCTTCGATGGGGCCAAATCGGTTTCCCTCAGCATCAACGACGCCAAGGAGCACGTCGCCCGGGTCTTGATCACGCCCTCCGCTTGTCGCATCCAACGCGACGACCATGACCACGATGGCCCGGACAAAGCGGTGGTCTTCCTGAACCAAGCCGAGAAGTTCGCGCCGGGCACTTGGCATCACGTCGTCCTGGAGATGGTCGGCGACACGATGGTCGCCACGCTCGACGGGAAGATCTCGGGGTTCGGCAGCGATGCGCTCTTTAAGTCGGAGAAGGCGAACCCGGGCCTGACGTGCGCCGGCCAGACGGCGACCTTCCGGAACTTCCAGCTATGGAGCGCCAAACCGGAACCCAAGGCGACCTGGAAGGAAGCGAGCGGCAAGATCGCCGAGGCCATGAAGGCCGCGCCCACCCCGGCACCCGCGGCGAAAGCCAAGGCCGCCGCGAAGGCCAAAGCCGCCGCGCCCGCCCCCGGGGAAGCCGCGAAATAAGCCGCCCGCGCAGGGTTTTCGCCCGCGACCCCATCTCCCCGCTTGCGCCAGCGGGCGGACCCGTCACGTTCGGCTCTCCACCGTTTCATGGACGAGCCCTTTGACAGCATCGAGGCAGCCCTCGCGGACATCGCCGCGGGGAAGCTCGTCATCGTGACCGACGACGAGAACCGCGAGAACGAAGGCGACTTCGTGATGGCGGCGTCCAAGGTCACCCCCGAAGCGGTTAACATGATGATCCGCCACGCGCGCGGGCTCATCTGTGTCCCGACGGTCGAACACCAGCTCCGCCGCCTGGGGATCTCCCAGATGGTCCCGGAGAACCGCGAATCGCAACGCACCGCCTTCGCCGTCTCGGTCGACGCCGCCGAAGGCATCTCGACGGGCATCAGCGCCTACGACCGCGCGAAGACCATCGCGATCCTCGCGGACCCCGACTCCAAGCCGGAACAGCTCGTCCA
>JBEGRN010000087.1:0-6454 GCA_041180425.1 Verrucomicrobiota bacterium | reverse complement strand
GCCTGGGCCGGGTTGACCATGTAGTCGGCGACCATGGTGCCGAAGGCGATGGTGCCCATGCTCATGCCGGTCTGGCGCAGGAAGTCGCGGCGGGAGGTGGGCGTCGGGAGGCTGTTGTTGCAGTTCTGGATTTCCATAGGGGTGCTATTTATATGTTTAGTATGAAGAGTGTTTGGGGTTAGTCGAGGTAAACGAATTCGTTCGAGCAGATCATGGCCTGGGCCAGCATCTCCCAGGGGGTGCTGGGCTGCTTGCGGGAGATCTTCTCGCCCACGTTGACGATGACGCCGCCCGCGATGGTGGTGGCGCCCTTGGTGGCGGCTTGGCCAGCCGGAGGGGTGGAGGGGACGAGCGGCTTATTCATCATCTCCCGCGCCTGCTCCTTGGTCACCTTGGTGGAAGCCACGGGGGTCTTGGGCTTGGGGGCGGGGGCAGGCTCGTCGATGTAGCCGGCGACCTTCTTGACGAACTCCTTGGCCAAGCGGACTTCCTCGGGCTTGGGCACGCGCTGGAACATCACGCGGTAGAGGACCGCGATGCGGCCTTCGTCGCTGGAAGCGCTGAGGAACTCCGGACGGGCCGCCACGGCGCGGGCGACCTCCACGGACAGCGGGTTGTTCATGAAGAACAAGGCCTGCTGCGGCACGATCGTCGAATTGCGCTTGGAGTTGGCCATCATCGGATCGGCGAAGTCGAACTGCGACTGCAGGTCGCTGAGGCGGTCGCGGTCGATGTAGCCGTAGATGCTGCGGCGGTAGCTGATCGGCTCCTCGGTGATGTTGACCGGGCGGCCACCGACCGAGAGGTCCATCTTGCCGGTGAGCATGATCATGGCGTCGCGGATGCACTCGAAGTCGAGGCGACGGAGGTTGCCGCGCCAGAGGAACTTGTTGCCGGCATCGACCTTCAGCGGGTCGACCTCACCCTTCTGGGCGACGAGCGGGTTGAGCTGCGGATTGGCCGACTGGCGGTAGGTCTGCGAGGTGAGGATCTTGCGGTGCAGCTTCTTCAGCGACCAGCCGCTGTCCACGAAGTTGGCGGACATCCAGTCGAGGAGTTCCGGGTGCGACGGCTTCTCGGACATGTTGCCGAAGTCATCGGGCGACGAGACGATACCGGCACCGAAGTGGTGCATCCACACGCGGTTGACCAAGACGCGCGCCGTCAGCGGGTTGGTGCGGCTGGCGATGGCCACGGCGAGCTCACGGCGGCCGCTGCCGTCGAAGAAGGGCTGGCGGTCGGGACCGGCGAGGATCTCGAGGAACTGGCGCGGAGCCACGGGGCCCTGCTTGTTGCGGTCACCACGGAGGTACACGTTGGTGTTCTTGGGGCGCTCGCTGTCCGCGACGACCATCGCCGTGCCCGGGCCACCCGGGTGGGTCAGCTCCAACTTGTTGATGTCATCGAAGCGGAAATACTTGGTCGGGATGTTGCCGTTGCGGAAGCTCGGGGCGGACTGCCACGGCTCGCAGAAGCTACGGGTCGAGATCAGCACGGTCACCAGCGGCACCGAGGCGACCTCCTCGTAATTGGGCAAGGGCCAAGGCCAAGCGGCCAACTGCGCGAGCGCCTTATCGTCCTTCTCGCCGGCGCCGCCCGGGGAACCGCGGAGGCCGATGTGGGCGATGATGCGGGCGTGATGCTTCTGGAACATGGCCTGGTAGGCCAGGGCCACGTCGTCCAAGGTCTTCGGCTTGAGGTTGGCCAAGGCCTCGACGACCAACGGATTGACCGGCACCTTCTTGTCGGTGAGGGCGGCGGCGAGGACTTCCGGGGCGCGGGTGGCGAACTCGGCGTCGGTCAGGCGGCGCAGGCGGGCCAGCGGGCCGGTGATCGGGGAATTGGTCGCGATGTTGATCGAGCCGTCGACCTCACGCACGGGCTCGAACTTGTACTGCTTCTGGATGTCGAAACCCTTCTCAGAGCGCTGGCCGGCCATCTGGAACAGCGCGCGGCCCGCGAAGTCCTTGTGCAGGATGCCGAGCTGAGCGGCGATGTAGCGGTAGTAGCCACGCGTGTTGGACTCCACCAGCTCACGCAGCTTCTTGTCGTAGTCGGCGCGCTCGGCCGCGTTGCCGATGCGGGTGCCGCGGATCACCGGCTCCTGCAGGGGCTCGGTCGTCGAAGCAAAGATGCCGTGCAGCGAATAGTAGTCGGCGGCGGGGATCGGGTCGAACTTATGGTCGTGGCAGCGGGCGCACGAAACCGTCAGGCCCAAGAAGGCCTTGGTGGTCGTGTCGATGCGTTCATCGATGGTGTCGTCGTTGTTGTCGAAGCGCTTGCCGACGGTGATGAAGCCGAGCGCGGCGAGGCGCGGGTCGTCCTTGGCGAGGTCAGGCAGGCGGTCGGCCGCGAGCTGCTCGATGATGAACTGGTCGTAGGGCTTGTCGGTGTTGAGGGCTTCGATGACGTAGTCGCGGTAGGTCCAGGCGCTCGGGAAGCGTTCGCCTTCGATGTCGCGACGGTTGCCGCGCGTGTCGGAATAGCGGGCGGTGTCGAGCCAGTGGCGGGCCCAGCGCTCGCCGTAACGCGGCGAAGCCAGCAGGCGGTCCACGACGCGTTCGACGACCAGCGTGGCGGCGCGGGCGGGCTGGCCGTTGCGCATGGCGTAGACGTCGCGGGCGACGGCGGCGTCGTATTCACGGGCGAAGGCGTCGGACTCCGCCGGGGTCGGCGGCATGCCGTGCAGGTCGTAGGTCAGGCGGCGGAGCAGCGAGTCGCCATCCGTGGCCGGGTTGGGCTTAAGGCCGTTCTGCTCGAGCTTCTGCAGCACGAAGAGGTCGATTTCGTTCTGGCACCAAGCCGGCGTGCGCACGGTCGGAAGTTCCGGGGAGACCACGGACTTGAACGCCCAATGGTCACGGGCCTTCTGCGAGAGGCCGGTGAGCTTGACGGCGCCGGAGCCCACAGGAGCGGGCGCACCCATCATGATCCACTTCTCCAGCGTCTTGATCTGGTCGTCCGGCAGCTTGTCGCCGGCCTTGCGCGGGGGCATGGAGAGCTCGGGGTCGGTCTGATGGACCGAGACGATCAGCAAGGACTTCTTGAGGTTGTTCGGCACGACGGCCGGGCCTTGGTCGCCACCGGCGAGCATCGCGGCGCGCGAATCCAGCACCAAGCCACCTTTCGAGGTGTTCTCGGCGGCGGAGTGGCACTTGTAGCAGCGGTCGGTCAGAATCGGGCGCACGTTCTTCTCGAAGAACTCGAGGCCCGCGGGATCCATCTTTTCTTCGACCTTGGCGGCACCCGCCTTCGCGGCCGCATCCTTCATGGCCATCTCCTGCATCTCTTGCCCGAAAGCGAAAGGAGCGCACAAGAAGCCGCAAAGCAGAGCGGAACCGAGGAGAGAGGAGGACCGTGACATAGGGGTGGCTGGAATGGTGGGAGGACGCACAAAGACCCTTAGACCTAGGGGGAAGCCCATGAGTGCTTTGGCAGGGGGATTACTGGTGATAATTCTCTCTTCCGCCCCAGAGACTGCAAGCGGTAGATTAAAACTATTATAAGACAGAAAAAGACAGGCCGGAGTCCCTGGGGACCCCGGCCTGGCCAACGTGCCGGACTGGCTCCGCGGAGGCGCTCAGTTCACGTAAACAAACTCGTTGGAGAGGAGCAAGGCGTGCGCCAGCAACTCAATGGGAGTCAAAGGGTTACGGGAAACCATTTCCCCTACATTCTGGAGGACGCCCTCGGCTCCGCCCGAAGTCTTGGCCTCCATCATCATGTCCCCACCCTCCTTCATCGTCGTGCCAGCCTTAGCCGTGCCCTGGGCCGCGGCGACCGGATTGGTCGCCTTGCCCTTGGTGTCAGCAGACTTCCCATCCTTGGCGACGGCCTTGGTGCCCTTCGCAGGAGTGGCCCCCGGCGGAGTCGGCGCCGCCTTACCGGACGCGACCGCACGCTTGGCTTCGTTGGTCAACGTGCGCTGCTTCGATAGGAAATCGCTGGCCCAACGGATCTCGTTGGAGGTCGCGCGGCGCTGGAACAGTGCGAGGAACATCGCGTTGATGCGCGAGTCTTCGGACATCGCCTTGGCGACTTCGGGTCGGGCGGCGACCGCACGGGCGACCTCCACCGACAGCGGGTTGTTCATGAAGAACAGGGCCTGTTGCGGGACGATGGTCGAGCCACGCTTGGAGTTCGCCATGTCCGGATCGGCATAGTCGAACTGCGAGAGCGTGTCGCTCAGGCGCAGGCGATCCACGTAGCCGTAGATGCTGCGGCGATAGGAGTAAGGCTCGTCGGTGATGTTGGCCGGCTGTCCGCCCACGACGGGGCTCAGCTTGCCCGTGAGCTTGAGCATCGAATCGCGGATGGCCTCGAAGTCCAAGCGGTGCAGGTTGGCGCGCCAGAGGAGACGGTTGCCGGCATCGAGCTTGAGCGGATCCACCGGCCCCTTCTTGGCGATGAGGGGATTCACGTTCGGGTTGGAGTCCAAGCGGTACGTCGCGCTCGTCATGATGAGGCGATGCATGCGCTTCAAGGACCAGCCGTTCTCGGTGAACTCGCTGGCGAGCCAGTCGAGCAGTTCCGGGTGGGTCGGCTTCTCGGACATGTTGCCGAAGTCGTCGGGGGTCGAGACGAAGCCTTCGCCAAAGTGCTTGAGCCAGACGCGGTTCATGGCGACGCGGGCGGTCAAGGGGTTGTCCTTGCTGGCGATCGACTTGGCGAGCTCCAGACGGCCGCTGCCTTCGGTGTAAGGCTTGCGGGTGCCGGCGGTGAGGATGTCCAGGAACTGGCGCGGCGCGACCGGGCCGCGCTTGTTCTTGTCGCCGCGCAGGTAGACGTAGCTGTCGCGCGGGTTGTCCGCGTCGGCGACGGCCATGGCTTCCCGGGGCACGCCCGGGTGCGTGAGGCGCAGCTCGTTGATCTGGGTGAAGCGGAAATGGCGGGCCGGCGCGCGGTTGTTCTGGCCGCCGTAGATCGGACGGTTCTGCCAATCGTTGCAGAACTTGCGCGAGTTGAACATCGCGATGAGCTCCTCGTTGTCGAGGATCAGCTCCACATCGGGCACGGGCCAGGGGTAGTTGGCGAGCTGGGCGATGGCGGGCGAAGTCTCCTTGCTGCTGTGGCCGGGTTTGGCGCAGCGGGCGATGTGGGCGAGGATGGAGTCCTTGGCGTCGTTGTAGACCTTCTGGTAGGCCATCGCGACATCGTCGATCGTCTTGGGCTTCAGGTCGCGGAGCGCGGCGGAGATCAAGGGGTTCACCGGGTTCTTCTTGTCCGCGAGGGCGGCGGCGAGGACCGCCGGGGCGCGCTCGGCGAATTCGGCGACCGGGATGGACGCGCAACGGGCGAAGGGCCCGGTGATCGGCGAGTCGACCTGCACGCGCATGGGCTCGAAGTCGGGGAGCGGGGTCTCGAGCTTGTAACGCTCATTGACGTCGCCCCACTCGGCGGAACCGCGCTTGAAGGTGGTGGCGACCAAGCGGCCGGCCATCTCGCGGTTGTAGCGGGCGCGCATCTCGCGGATGTATTCGTAGAAACCGGCGGCGCTCTCTTCCTGGAGGGCCTTGAGGCGCTTCTCGAAGTCGGCGCGCTGGGCGGCCGCGTCGGGCGTGGAGATCACCGGACGCTGGAGCGGTTCGATGGTCGACGCGAAGATGCCGTGCAGGGAATAGTAGTCGGCCGCGGGAATCGGGTCGAACTTGTGGTCATGGCAGCGGGCGCAGGCGACCGTGAGGCCAAGGAAGGCCTTGGTGGTCGTGTCGATGCGCTCGTCGATGGTGTCGTCCTTGTTGTCGAAGCGCTTGCCGACGGTGATGAAGCCCAAGGCGGCCAGGCGCGGGTCTTCCTTCTTGAGGTCGGGCAGGCGGTCGGCGGCCAGCTGTTCGACGATGAACTGGTCGTAGGGCTTGTCGGCGTTGAGGGCGTCGATGACGTAGTTGCGGAACGTCCAGGCGTAGGCGTAACGGTAGTCCTCGAAGAGCGAGTTGCCTTGGTCGACGGCCAAGCCGCGCGTGTCGGAATAACGCGAGGTATCGAGCCAGTGGCGGCCCCAGCGCTCGCCGTAATGGGGCGACGCGAGGAGTTCGTCCACTTCCTTGGCCACGAGGGTGTCGACGGCCTTGCCGGCTTGGCCACGCTGCACAGCGGCCGCATCGGCGGTCACGGCCCCGGCGTACTGGACGCTGAAGGTGTGAACCTTGTCGGCGGAGGGCGGCAGGCCGACCAAGTCATAATGGATGCGGCGCAGCAGCGACTCCGGATTGGTCGCGGGATTGGGCTGCAGGCCGACGGATTCGAGCTTGGCGAGGACGAAGGCGTCGATCGGGTTATGCACCCAGGCCTTGTTCTTCACTTCGGGCACGGCGGGCTTGACGACGGGCTTGAACGCCCAGTGGTCGCGGGCCTTTTGCGAGAGGCCGGTCAACTTGTTGCCGGCGCCGACGGGGGCCGGGGCGCCCATCTTGATCCACTCTTCGAGCACCTTGATCTTGGCGTCGGCGATCTT
>JBEGRN010000086.1:0-6455 GCA_041180425.1 Verrucomicrobiota bacterium | reverse complement strand
CTGCCAGCCGTTGTCGGGCACCATGCCGTCGACCTTGATGCCCGAGCCCTTCAGGGCTTCCAAGAACTGCCGGTGGATGGCCGGCAGGTTATCGCCCTTCAGGTTCTTGCCGGACGGGTCGAACCAGTTGTTGTAGTGTGTGTAGCTCCGGGTCTTGTCCTTGGTGCGCACAAAGTCGATCACCGCCTGTTCGGGCGTCTGGCCGACTGGAATGGCGAAGACCGCGATTGCCTGGGAGTAGGTTTCTCGGGTTTGAGGGTCAAATTCCTCCCCCTTGGACGAGCTGGGAAAAGACAGGCAGCGGACCAGCCCGGGTTGGGGCCGCGTTTCGATATCGGCGTTTTCGAAGTCCACGAAGCTGTGGTTGCCGACCTTCTCGAATCGGTGCGAGTAGGCGGCCGGTTGGTTGCCATCGGTGTGTCGGGTCAGGGTCGTGGGGTTCATCGGCATCACCACCCAGGAATCATCAAGCACCACCGGTTCACCGCGGCCCCCGCGGCTGGCCTTGGCTTTGGTGCGGAATCGTTCCGTTTCCACTCCGGCGGTTCGGTCGATCTGGCCCTTCTTGGAGATGATTTCGAGGTCCTTGTAGATGACCGCCGGTGCTTTCGACCAGAGCGATGGCGCTTCGTGCGGCTTCAGGGCGGGGTAGAAGGTCTGGTAGACCTTAATCGGGGCCAGCGGGTTGGTCGTCCGGCCTGGCCGAAGCATGTATTCGATGTCCGGTAGGTTGCGGGAGCCGGAGCTGCGCATGGCTTCTCCTCGTGTCTTGAAGACGACGACCTTTGCCTCGTAGTCGTCGGCCGTGAGCACGGTGCCGTCGGAGAGGCGGATGGCGAACTCGTCGCTGTCCACGTCGAGCGTGCGGCCGGTCGCCTTGTCGGTCCAGCCGAGCGTGCGGAAGCGGCCGTCCTTCAGTTCGAAGCGGCGGATGAGGTCGCCGTTGCGCAGCTCATAGGTCTCGGCGTGGAGCGAGCAGCCGAGGTACAGCGCGAGGAGGGCTAAAACGAAGCGTGGCATGGCAGGAAATCTGCCATGCCCCGTCCGGGCTTCAAGCCCCGCAATCAAGCGGAAACCTTTATTACTTCTTCCAGACGACCTTGGACGGCTCGATGACGCTCGTCTGGTCCTTGGTCGGGAAGCCTTCCGGGACGGCGATCGTCACCTTGCCCGTGGCGGCCCATTCGGTGGAGCGGGCGAGGATGGTCTGGAAGCCCACGCAGTGCAGGGCATCGAAGGTCTTGTCGCCGGCCCAGAGGTGGCCCATGGAGGTCGTCACCACGCGGCCTTCGTTGAACTTGGCCCACCAGACCATCGGCTCATGCATCTCGGTGCCGCCGAACTTTTCCGAGGAGAAGGCGCTCTCGAGGACATCCATGTGGTCGGGCGAACCGCGCATGCGGTGGTAGAGCTCGTCGGAGGCGTGCAGCCATTCCTTGGGCAGGCCCTGCATGATGGGGTGGTCGGCGTCGCGCGTCTTGAGCACGAAGGCGTGCTTGGAGCCGTGGCCGGAGCCGAAGCCCTTGGTCTTGATCTTCTCGTCGGCCTCGGGGACGGCGATGGCCTTGCCGGTGGCGTCATCCACGGCCACGCGCTGCTCGAAGGTGGCGCCGCGCCAGCCGACGCAGATCATCTCGTTGAAGTTATCCCAGCCGGTGAAGGCGTTATTGGCCGCGTGGACGTTGACCAAGCCGCCGCCCTTGAGCACGAACTCGGTGAAGGCGTCCTTCATGTCACCGCTCCATTCCGGGCCGTTGTAGTTGTTCACGATGACCGCGTAGTCGGAGAACTTCGGGAGCCACTTGTTCCAGTCTTCGGCGTGGGCCTTGTTGAAGTCGGCTTCTTCCTTCTTCCAGGCCTTGAGGGCTTCGTCGTAGGCCTTCTTGCCTTCGGCGTCGTTGGCCTTGGGCTTGGCCGGCTGCGGCTTGGTGAAGCCGGCGGGGGCGGTGGTCACGTCGACCTTGAAGCGGCCGGTGGCTTCGAGCGTGGCCTTGCAGGACTCGGTCGTGCGGACCCAGTCGTGGTTGTTGCGGCCGTCGATGATGAGGACCTTGATGGGCTCGGCGGCGGTGGCGACGACGGCCAGCGTCGTCAGCACAGCGGCGAACAGGGTACGGAGGAGGGGCGACTTCATGGGAAGCCGCTAATGAATAGAAAACCTCAGGGTCTGCGAGCGTTTTTACCCGCGGTCTAATGAGCGGTAATGGATGGCCTCCAAGAGATGTTCGGTCGCGATCCGGTCGGCTGCGGCCAAGTCAGCGATCGTCCGGGCCACGCGGAGGATGCGGTCGAAGGCGCGTGCGGACAGCGCGAGTTTTTCCATGGCCTGCTGGAGCAGGTCTCCCTGGGCCTTTTCTAGGGCGCAATGGTCGCGCAGTTCGGCACCGGCGAGCACGGCGTTGCAGGCGCGCATCCGGCCGCCGAAGCGCAGGCGTTGGATGGCCCGGGCGGCCTCGATGCGTTGGCGCATCGCCGCGGACGGCTCGCCAGGCTGGGCATGGCGGAGTTCTTCGATGGTGAGCGCCGGGGCTTCGACTTGGATGTCGATGCGGTCCAACAAAGGACCCGAGATCTTGGAGCGGTAGCGCCGGATGTGGGCCGTCGTGCAGCGGCACTCCTTGAGCCGGTCGCCGAGGTGGCCACAAGGGCAGGGGTTCATCGCCGCGACGAGCATCAGGCGCGCCGGCAGCGTGACCTTGGCCGCGGCGCGCGAAACCGTCACGCAGCCGTCCTCGAGCGGTTGCCGCAGCACCTCGAGCACCGAGCGACGGAATTCAGGCAGTTCGTCGAGGAAGAGCACGCCGTGGTGCGCCAGCGAGACCTCGCCCGGTCCAGGCATCGCGCCTCCACCGATGAGCCCGATGTCGCTGATGGTGTGGTGCGGGGCGCGGAAAGGCCTTTCCCAGCGGCGTTTGACGTCGCCCAAACTCATGCCCGCGGCCGAGTGCACGGAGAGGATCTCGAGGAATTCCTCGGCGTCGGGCGCCGGCAGGATGGTCGGGATGCGTTTCGCGATGAGCGATTTGCCCGAACCTGGCGGGCCGAGGATGAGCACGTTGTGTCCGCCCGCCGCGGCGACCTCGACGGCCCGTCGGACCTTCAGCTGCCCTTTGACATCGGCGAAGTCCGGTCCCTCGGACGTGCCCTGCAACGTGAAGGGATTGCTGGCTGGCGGGAGCGGGCCGTAACGCGCGTCGCCGGTGAGGAAGCGCAAGGCACCATCGAGCGAGTCGATGGCGATGGCGGCAATCCCCGCGACCAAGGCCGCTTCCTCGGCCGAAGGGCGGGGCAGGACGACGCCTTTGAGCCCGAGCCGCTTTGCCAGCATCGCGATGGCCACGCCTCCTTTGACCGCACGGGTCCCGCCGCTGAGGCCGAGTTCGCCGGCGATGAGGTAGTGGGGTAGCAGGTCCTTCGGAATCTGGCTGGTGGCGGCCGCCATGCCCACGGCGATGGGAAGGTCGTACATCGCGCCTTCCTTCCGGAGGTCTCCAGGCGCGAGGTTCACGGTCGTCTTGGTCTCGTGCGTGCGGAGCCCCGTGTTCATCATCGCGGAGAGGACGCGGTCCTCCGATTCCTTCACCGCCGTGTCGGGTAGCCCCACGATCTCGATGCGTAGCTCCCCTTGTTCGCCGGTGTTGACCTCGACTTCGACGGGGACGGCTTCCACCCCGACCAGGGCGGCAGAACGGAGGACGGCAAGCATGCCTACAGGCAGGGCAGGGGTGGGGCCGCGTCCATCCCTTTGGTTTAAGGCCTTTTCCATAGGTTTAAGGCCTTTGGGATGACTGAGGGGGTGCCGTATTCCCTTGGAAACCCCTAGGGCTTTCCCCTGTCTTAAGGACACCCCTCTGCGATGAAGCTGTTCGTCCGTCTATTCTTGGCCACCGCCTTGGTCTCCATGGCCCACGCGGCCATCCCGCCGTTGCTGGACAAGCACTGCGTGGAATGCCACGACGCCGAGACCAAGAAAGGCGACTTCGACCTGACGGCGCTCAAGTCCGACCTGACCCAGCCGCAGGTTTTTGCCCAGTGGGTGAAGGTCTACGACCAGATCGCTTCGGGCGAAATGCCGCCCGTGAAGAAGCCGCGGCCCGACACGGCCGCCGCCGCCGGTTATCTCTCGGAGCTGAAGCAGACTTTGCAGGTCGCTGAAGACGCGCGCATCCGCCGGGAAGGCCGCACGGTGAAGCGTCGCCTCAACCGTTTCGAATACGAGAACACCTTGCGCGACCTCTTGCGCGCGCCGTGGCTCGACGTCCGTGAGTCGCTGCCGGAAGACACCGAGGCGCATCGCTTCAACAAGTCAGGCGAAGCCCTCGACGTCTCGCACGTCCAGTTGGCCCGCTACATCAGCACGGCGGAGGACGCGTTGCGTCAGGTGCTGGTCGCCAATGCCGAGAAGCTTCCGGTCGCCAGCAAGCGCTACTACGCCCGCGACCAAGGCAGCTACACCGGGCCGATGAAGTTCTCGGTCTTCAATCAGGCGCCGGAACGCGCGACCTTCCCGACCCTGGGCTTCGCCGCGCAGCCCGAAGTCCGGGCGGGCAAGGCGCCGATCTCCGTCGGCAAGTCGGATCCCGCTCAGCGCGAGCTCGAGGGCGTCGGCGTCGTCGCCAGCGCCTACGAGCCCATCGAGCCGAAGTTCGCGAACTTCAAGGCCCCGGCCTCGGGCCGCTATCGGCTCAAGCTCTGCGGGCACTCCGTCTGGGTCGGCCCCGGCGACGCCAAGAAGTGGTTCATCCCGAACCTCGACCAAGTCTCCAAGGGCCGTCGGCCCGAGCCCGTCACCGTCTATGCGCTGACGCCGCCGCGCGTGTTACGGCGCATCGGCAACATCGACCTCAATCCGGACGTCACCGTCGCGGACCTCGACGTGCAGCTCGAGGCGGGCGAATCGATCCAAGTGGACGCCGTGCGTTTCTTCCGGTCGCGCCCTGGGGCCAGCCGCTGGCAAAACCCCTTGGCCGAAAAGGACGGCCAACCTGGCCTCGTCATGCGCTGGATCGAAGTCGAAGGCCCGCTGGTCGATGCCTGGCCGACCGCCTCCTACCAGCAGCTCTTCGCGGACCTCCCGGTGAAGAAGTCCGCCACCTCGCCGCTCAAGGTCGAGGTCACCCCGAACGACGTCGCCAAGGACGCGGAGCGCCTCCTGCGCCGCTTCGTGCAGCAGGCCTATCGCCGCCCTGTCTCGCCGCAGGAAGAAGTCCGCTTCCTGCCGCTCGTGCAGAACGCCCTCAAGACGGGCAGTTCCTTCGCTGAGGCCATGGTCACGGGCTACACCGCGGTGCTGACGTCGCCGGGTTTCCTCTATCTCCAGGACCAGCCGGGCCGGCTCGACGACTACGCCTTGGCGGAGCGGCTCGCGTTCTTCCTCTGGAATTCTCCGCCCGACGCAGAACTATTGGCCTTGGCGAAAGCCGGCCGGCTCCATGAAACCGCGGTCTTGCGCCAGCAGACCGACCGTTTGCTCGATGACCCGCGTTCGCAGCGCTTCGTGTCGGCCTTCCTCGATTATTGGCTCGAGCTCCGCAAGGTCGGCGTGACCAACCCCGACGAGAACCTGTACCCCGATTACTACCTCGACGACCACCTCGTCGAGTCCGCGGGCGACGAGACACGCCTGTTCTTCGCCGAACTTCTGAAGCGCAACCTGCCGGCCCGCCACGTGGCGTCGTCGGACTTCGTCTTCGTCAACGAACGGCTCGCCAAGCTGTACGAACTCCCGCCGGTCATCGGCGCGCAGTTCCGCAAGGTCTCCTTGCCGGCCAACAGCGTGCGCGGCGGTTTGCTCACGCAGGCCAGCGTGCTCAAGGTCACCGCCAACGGCACGACCACCTCGCCCGTCGTGCGTGGCGCATGGATGATGGAGCGCATCCTGGGCCGCAAGCCGCCGAAGCCGCCGGCGAGCGTCCCTGCCGTCGAGCCCGACATCCGCGGCGCTACGACCATCCGACAGCAGCTGGAAAGCCATCGTAAGCAGGAGTCGTGCGCCGCGTGCCACGTGAAGATCGACCCGCCGGGCTTCGCCTTGGAAAGCTTCGACGTCGTCGGCGGCTACCGGAAGGCCTACCGGGCCATCGACGGCAAGGAGCGCGAGGTAGGCTTCGGCAAGAACGGGCAGAAGTTCGCCTTCCACAACGCCTTGCCGGTCGAGTCGCAAGGCCAGTTCAATAAGCGTAATTTCGCCGACATCCGTGAGTTCAAGGCCCTCCTGCTGAAAGACGAACGCCAGCTCGCCCGCAACCTCGTGGGCCAGTTCACCGTCTTCGCGACGGGTGCCCCTGTCGGCTTCGCCGACCGGCCCAAGGTCGAAAAGCTCCTCGATGCCGCCCAAGCCGAGGGCTATGGCGTCCGGACGCTCGTCCATGGGCTTGTCAGCAGCGACCTCTTCCTCAATAAATAAGCCACCCCACCATGAGCTCCTCCTCGGGCTATAACCCTACCAACGCCCC
>JBEGRN010000085.1:0-6652 GCA_041180425.1 Verrucomicrobiota bacterium | reverse complement strand
CCAGGCCGAAGCACTGCGCGACGACGGAGAGGACGTTCTTCGAGCGGACCAAGCCGCCGTAGAAGAGGAAGAGGCCGGGGAGCGTCATGAAGAGCACCAGGGCGGCGCAGATCATCATGAAGCCGTTATGGCCCGGGCCCGTGGAGCTAGCCGCGGGAGTCGTCAGGCCAGTGGGGATGGTCGGAGCCGGCGGAGGCGGGGGGGTCTTGGCCGCTTCAGCCGCAGGAGCGGCCGCCGGGGCAGGGGCGCTCTCCGCAGCCGTCGCCCAGTAGGGCGCCGCCGCGAGAGCGAGGATGGTGAGTGTGCGAAGCAGGGAGTTCATGGCATTCCCCCTATCGCAACGGTCGTGCCAACCGTGCAGGGAGACCGCCCCCCGTTGTTTTTGACTAAAATCCGACGCAGCGGGCCGAAGCCACTGCCTCTTTTCGAGCAATCAGGGGGCGGTTGAGCGTCCCGCCCCCTCCGCGGACGTCTTAATTGTGCTGGTAGCCTTCTTCGCCGTGGTCCGCGATGTCCAAGCCTTGCGCTTCTTCTTCTTCCGTCGGGCGCAGGCCGACGGTCTTGGCGACCAACTTCGCGATTAGCCAGGTGGCCACCAAGGAAAGCAGCACGCACAAGAGCATCGCCAGGAGCTGGCCCTGCAGCAGGCCTTGCGCGACGAGCGCGCCGCCGGCGGCGTTCGCGGCCGAGCTCATCAAGAGGCCGGTGGCGAGGGCGCCCAAGGTGCCGCCCACGCCGTGCACGCCGAAGGTGTCGAGCGCGTCATCGTAGCCGAGCTTGCCTTTGAGGACGGAGCAGGCCCAGTAGGAGATCCCGCCCGCCAGCGCGCCGATCAGCACGGCGGAACCGCCCGAGACGAAGCCGGCGGCGTTCGTGATGGTCGCGAGGCCGGCGATGGAGCCGGAGCAGAGGCCGAGGACCGAAGGCTTCCCGCGGTGGAGTTTCTCGACGATGGCCCAGACGACGGTCGCGGCGGCCGCGCCGAGCGTGGTGGTGAGGAAGGCCTGCACGGCGACGCCATCGGCGGCGAGGGCCGAACCAGCGTTGAAGCCATACCAACCGGCCCACAGCAGGCCCGTGCCGAGCACGCAAAGCACCATGCTGTGCGGCGTCATGGCGCGCTTGCCGAAGCCGGCGCGCGGGCCGACGAGGATGCAGAGGAGCAAGGCCGACCAACCAGAGGTCATGTGCACGACGATGCCGCCGGCGAAGTCGGCTGCCTTGAACGCCGCGGTCGGGTTCGCCAAGCCGGCGAAGTCGCCCGTCTGCCCCCAGACGGCATGCGCCACCGGGTAGTAGACGGCGACTGTCCACAGCAGCGAGAAGAGCATCACCGCCGAGAACTTCATCCGCTCGGCAACGGCGCCGATGATCAAAGCAGGCGTGATGGCGGCGAACATGGCCTGGAAGAGGGCGAAGGTCCCCGCCGAGATGCGTCCTTCATAGGTGCTCGCCTCCGCGCCGATGCCCGCGAAACCGAGATGCTCAGTGCCCCCGAAGATATGTCCCAGGAGGGACCCCTGGAAGCTCTTGCCGAAGACGAGGGAATAACCGCAGGCCCACCAGAGGAGGATGCCCATCGCGGTCAGCGCCACGCATTGGGCCGCGATGGAGAGCACGTTCTTGGTACGGACCAGGCCGCCGTAGAACATGAAGAGCCCGGGGATACACATCATCAACACCAGCGCGGCGCTGACGAGGACCCAGGCGTTGTCGCCCGCGGTGACGGTGGTGGCGGCGATAGAAATAAGCATAGTGCGTCTAAATCAGCAAGATGTGTGCCAATTTTTACGCACGCCAAGCAAGTCGCTTGCTTTCGAGGTTTTCGGAGACACAATTTTTTCAACCGTTTCAATGATGTCTAAACTTACGCATTTTGCCTTACTTTCGGCAGTCGGTTTTGTGGCTTTGCAGGCGGAAGAGGTCCCCGTGAAACCATGGATGGTGCTGGTCGATGGCCAGACCCGCAGCGCCGAGACGGTCACCCATGCGGGTGCCGTCAGCGGTTCGTTCGGTCGGACCCGCGCCGGCCTCGAAGCCATCTGGGCCACGCCGTTGGCCGCCGCCGACCTGGAATACTACCGCTACAACAATCGTTTCACGGGCACCATTCTGGGGACGGATCAGGCTTACGGCAACACGACGGACCTCATGCTCACCGGCTTCAAGCAGTGGGACTGGAACGCCAAGTATGCCGTCCAGATGATTTACGCCCTCGAGTCGGCGGCTGAAGAGGGCGTGGGCCTCTCCCGCGGCTTTCGCTGGGGCTTCGGCGGCGCCGCCCGCTGGCGTCCGGATGCCGAGACCGATGTCGCGCTGGGCGTGATGCTGGAAGACCGGTTCGAAGCCGGCGTCCTGCCCATCCCTTACCTCAAGGCCGTGTGGCGTCCTTGTCGGGCCGCCGAGGTCGAGCTGCGCGCCACGGGCCTGCAGAACGGGCTGATCGTGCGCGGCTACCTGACCGAAGACAAAGGCACGCGGGTCGACCTGTCGGTGATGTACGAGACGCTTACCTTCCGCTTGGCCGACAGCTCGGCCTACGGCAGCCGCGCCGTCTCCATCGGCGAGGTGCCGCTCCGCGTCGGGGTCACGCAATTCCTCGACCGGAGCGGGACTTGGTTCGTGCAAGGCTCCTTTGAATGGGTCGCCTTTTCGCGGCACTCGTTCGTGCACGCCGGCGAAACCCAAGGCGTCTTCCAGACCGCGGCCACTTGGGGCTTCGCCGCCCACGTCGGCGCGCGCTTCTAAGTTTCCCGCCTTGCATGCGCATGCGTTGGATCTTCCTCTTGGCAGGCTATGCCGCGACGCTCGGCGCCGCGGTTTCCCCGGATACCACCGCGAAGCGCACGCGCTCGGAGCTCGAGGCCGGCCTCAAGGCGCTGGAGACCAAGTCCCGGACGGCCAAGGAGGAGCCCAAGACGCCCGACGCGGCCGACAAGCCTAAGGACGCGAAGGACCCGAAGGCGGCCAAGGCCCTCGTGAACGACCTGGTGGTCAAGCCGGACGAGCTGAAGCGGGCGCGTGCCGAGCTGCTCCGGCTCAACTCCTACCGCTACCTGTGCGGGCTCGATGCGGACGTCGTGCTCAAGGAAGAGCACAACGTGACCTGCAAGTTCGGCGCTTACCTTTGCAGCGTCATCGGTCGCATCGAGCACACCCCGCCCAAGCCGTCCGGCATGGACGAGCTCATCTACAAGAAGGGCTACGAAGGCACCTCGCACTCGAACTTGTTCTGGTCCTCGGGGCCCGATGGGCTGACGGGTTCCGTCAACGGCTACATGGACGACAGCGACGCCTCCAACGTCGCGCGCGTCGGCCACCGCCGTTGGTGCCTGAATCCCGCCATGGGCGCGACCGGGTTCGGCCAGGTCCGTGGTTACTCGGCGATGTGGTCGATGGACGCGAGCAACGCCGCCGGCAAGGGCGAGCACATTGTCTGCTTCCCGGCCGCGGGCTTTTGGCCGTTGGCCTATTGGCCGAACAAGGCCGCGTGGAGCATTTCGCTGGATCCCGGCCGCTATCGCGTGGAGGACAACCCGGAGCTCAAGGTCTACCTGCTCGGCGGCACCGACCGCTTCCCGCAGGACACCAAGGGGCTGAAGGAACTCAAACTGACGGATGTGCGCGTGGGGCGCGAAGGCATGGGCATCGCGCAGTGCGTGATCTTCCGCCCCGAGGTCGCGCCCAAGCGCGGTCACCGCTTCGGCGTGTCCCTGCCGGTCAAAGGGTGGCGCAGCGCCAAGCTTGAATACATCGTCGAGTTCTACTGAGCCCGTGGCGGGCTTAGAGTTCGCGGGCCGCGAGGGCGTGCAGGACGAGCACCACGGCGAGTCCGAGGAGGGTGGCCATTGGGTCAGGCGGCGCGGGCCGCAGGGGTTGTCGCGGGCACGGTCCCGAGGATTTCGTCGCGCCGTTGGAGCGCGGTGGTGAGGTCGTGGGTCCGCAACGAACGGCGCACCCGGGCCTTCGTGCAGGCGTCGGGGTGGACCGTGTAGTGGATCCACCAGGTGCCGTTGTTGTTCCAGAGATGGTGCAACGGGTTTTCGCCCTGCACGCGGATGGAGAGGCGCGGGCTGGCGGGAGCGGTATCGGTGGTGTTGATCATGGCGTGTGGATGGAAGCGGCACGCAGCACGATCGACTCCGGAGGGGAGGATGGATTGTGACCTTTCGGTCCTCATCTCAGGAGGTTAGTCCTGAAAACCACCGCGGCCTAGAAGGCTCGGTTGGTGCAAGGTCGGCGGGCGCCGACGTTGCTCGTGATGCGTTTGTTAAGGAACGTGGATTACCTTGGCCGCGGGCAGCCAGAAGGCAAGCCCGTCCCTTATGCGACCTGTGTCATAAGGCGCCTCGGCCTTATTTGGCCTCGGGCACGCCGGCGGCGGCCCGCAGTTTCTTCAGGGCCGGTTCGGCGTTGGCGGCCGCCTTGGCATAGTCGTCGGCGACCGTTTTCTGGGCTTTCTGGGCCAGCGCTTCGGCTTGGGCCGCTTCCTTGGCCCGGCTGTCCGCGCGGGCCGCGACTTCCTTCGCGCGGGTAAGTTGCTTCTTCTCGGTGCTGAGGCGGCCGTTGGCGGCCGTGAGGGTCGCCTGATAGCCGTCGATGGTCTTGGTGTCCTCGCGGCGCCGTTGGGCGTTCTCGAGGTTCTGTTTTGCCGTCTCCACCTGCTTCTCGGCCTTGTCGACGTCGGCTTGCTGCTTCTGCACCCGCTCCTTTTCGCGGTCGGCGGCTTTCTCGGCTTCGTCTTGGGCGGTGCTGGCTTTCTTGGCCGCCTCGGCGGCCGTGCGGAGCTTCAGGTGGGCCGCCAGCAGCTGGTCGAGGTGCGCCCCTTGCAGGGCCTCGGCGACTTCCGCTTGGCGGCTGACCGGGAGGTCCACGCGCTTCACGTCGTACGCCAAGCTGAAGACCTCACGGCCGGGAATCGTCGTCACGGTGACGCGCGGCGGCGCCGGTGGCAGGTCGCTGGTGGCGGCGGCCAAGGTGAGGGCGGCGAGGAAGGGGAGCATGGCCGCAAGTTAGCGGCCGGACGGACGGGGGCAACTGCGCAGTGCCGCCCGAAAGCGCTCGCGCCATGTCCCCGTTTTTATTCTATAAGAGGGCATGGGTTCCTTTCGCTTCCGTAAGGTCGTTTCGCTGGGACGGTTCTTGAAGCTGAACCTTTCCAAGACGGGCGCGTCGGTGTCCGTCGGCCGACCCGGCGCGACGCTCAACGTGCGCAAGGATCGCGTCGACGGCACGGTCGGGGTCCCGGGCACGGGGCTGTCCTATCGCGAGCGCCTGTCCAACCGTGGTTGCGCGGCGCTGTTCGTCGGCGCCATCGGCCTCGCGTTTGGCGCGGGCGCGTGGTGGCTCGCCGCGGCGTGAGCCGCGGCGAAACCTTCACGCAAGTGCCCGGGAAAGGACTCGAACCTTCACGCCTTTAGAGGGCGGCGGATTTTGAGTCCGCTGCGGCTGCCATTTCGCCACCCGGGCGGCTTGCGTAGATGTATTCATTCCGCTCCCTCGGTCACTCGCAAGAAAAACCGTCGTGGGGTTGTTCACCGCACCAAACAAAAGAGGCGCCTCTTGCGAGGCGCCTCTGGTGGCAGATGTAATCGAAGATTACTTGGCGCCGAGGATCGCGTCCTTCGCGGCCTTGGCCACGCGGAACTTCACGACCTTCTTGGCCTTGATCTGGATGACTTCGCCGGTGGCAGGGTTGCGACCCTGGCGAGCCTTGCGGTGCACGAGGACGAGCTTGCCGAGGCCGGGGAGCGTGAAGGAGTTCTTCGCGTTCTTGTAGGCGAGGGCGGCGATGATCTCGAGGATCGCGACGGCCTGCTTCTTGCTGATCTCGGCCTTCTCGGCGATAGCAGCGGCGATTTGGGACTTGGTGAGGGCTTTGGACATGGTGTTTATGGGTTGGTGTGCAGTGATGCGGTTCTATTTAGTATCGAAGTATGTGCTGAAAACCAGCGAAAAATAAAGGTATCTCCAAGGTCGTCGCCGCCCCCCTGCGGAACGAAAAAACTTTTAGTCGGCGGTGGTGTCTGTCATAAGACCACGCAACCCCACCGCTCCATGAAGCCTTCGCTCCTCTCCCCAGTTCTCTTGGCCGCCGTCCTCGCGACGGCTCCGCTCCGCGCCGACGACTGGGTGACGGTCGAGCCCGCCTACCCTGGGTTGAGCTTCAGCCTCCCGGTTGCGCTCTCGCCTTACCCGGGTCGGACCGACGCTTTCTTCGTGGTCGAAAAGGGCGACCCTGATCCTGCGACCAAGAACGCTTTCTTGGGTGGCAAGATTCAGCTGGTCGAAGGCCTGGCCGGCGGCCAGCCGACCAAGCGGACGGTCTTTCAACTCCAGGTGAAGGACGGCAAGTTCGAGGCGGGTGGCGAGTGCGGCCTGCTCGGCCTGGCGGTGCACCCTCAAGTGGATAAGAACGGGCAAGTCTTTGTCTATTATAGTCTTAAGATTAACGGTAAGCTCCATCAGCGCCTTTCCCGTTTCCTGGTTTCCAAGGAAAAGCCCTTTAAAATCGACCCTGATTCCGAGCAGCCGCTGCTGACCCAAGCTGATCCGGCTTCCAACCATAACGGGGGTGACGTCCACTTCGGTCCGGATGGCTACCTTTACTTCAGTTGCGGCGACGGCGGGGCGGGGGGCGATGCCTTCAACA
>JBEGRN010000084.1:0-6496 GCA_041180425.1 Verrucomicrobiota bacterium | reverse complement strand
TCGCACTTCTCGTTCGGGAGCATGCGGATGTCGCGGTCGGCGGCGAACTTCGTCCACTCGTCGACGGACTGCTTGATCTCGGACGCCAACGCGGTGTTGGACATATCCTTGCCGGCGATGCGGGCTTCGGCGGCGCCGGCGATGAGCGCCTTGAGCTGCTCCTTCTGCGTGTTCAGGTCGGCCAAGTCCTTGGTGGCGGCATCGACGTTCGCCGGCGTCAACGCCACGGAGGCGTTGACCGTCGGGAGCACATGGCCGTTGAGGAGCGCGCGGCTCTTCTTCTGCTGGGCGTCGAGCTCCTTGGCGGTGGCGTTCTTGACCGTATACTTCCAGTAGCTGCCGCCGACGCCGGCGACGAAGACCACGCCCACCGCGATCAGCGCGCTGTAGAAGAGTTTGTTCTGCTTAAAGTTTTCCATGACTTAGAGGGCTTTGTCCTTTTGGATGACCAGCGTGAAGGTGAGTTTGGGCACGTTGGCCTCCTTGTAGTCCGGCTTGATCTCGTCGGACGGGATGTCCGCGATGAACGGGGACTTCTTGAGGCTGGCCATCAAGGCGTTCTGGCGCTCGATGAGTTCCTTCGCGTTGAAGGTCTTGCCGGGCGCGACCTTGTCCAGGAGGATGCGGGCCGTGACGGTGACCTTGGTCACCGGCGGAGCCGGCGCCTTGGCGGGCTCGCCGTCGACGGCAGGGGCCGCCACGCCGGCGACATGGGTAACGTGGATTTCTTCCACCCACGTGTTCTTGCTTTGCGCTACGCGGGTCTGGAGGTCGGTCAAGAAAGCGGGCCAGTTCGAACGGTTGGTGACCACCGACTCCAGGAGCTGGTTCGTCGCGAGCACCGTATGCGAGTCCTCATGGGTCTTGATGATCGTGGACTGGTGGCCGTTGAGCACGTTGGCGCGGTCCTTCAGCAGCTTGATCTGGGCGGAGTTGTAGTCGCCGGCGTCGTCGAGGGCGAGGAAGACCGGCCACGGGGCGAGCGCCGCCAAGAGGGCGGCGACGAAGAGCTTCGGCTTGCGGGCGTCGAAGGCGATCTGCGCGGCGATGTCACGCGGGATCAGGTTCACGCCCGACTGCTGCGGCAGGAGCAAGGCCGCGGCTTCGCCGATGACCTCGGAAATCTGGTGGATGTGCTGGCGCAGGTAGTCCGGATTGAGTTCCGCCCCAGGCGTCAGGGCCGACGACGGGTCGAACGGCTCGACCGGCAGGCGGAGCGATTCGGTGAGCTGCTCGGCGAGGCCGGGGACCAAGGAACCGCGGCCCGTGAGCAGGATGCGCGTCGGCTGGCGGCCAGCGGCGCCGCGGCGCACGTTGATGAGGCGACGGTTGATGTCCTGCGAGAGGCGACGGATGAAGCTCTGGGAATTGGCCTGCAGCACCGCGACCTGCGGGTCGGACTCGGAAAGGTGGACGACGCCGGAGTAGTAGCCGACCTTGACGGCTTCCGCCGTGGCGAAAGGCTGGCCGGTGTTGTCGGACACGCCTTGGGTCAGCAGGTTGCCGCCGATGTTGGCCGACTGGATGTTGGCGCCGGCCGGGCCGACGAAGCTGAGCGAGGTCGAACGCGCGCCGACGTTGATGATGAGGACTTCCTCGTTGGCCAAGCCGCCGTGCAGGAGCGCGGCGCGGCTATCGAGCAGCGGGGCCGCCTGGATCGCGTACGGACGCAGGCCCGTGGCGGAGACGAGGTTGGCGATGCGGGTCGCGACTTCGGTGCGGAGGGCGAAGAGCAGGACTTCCGCTTCGACGCCGTCGGAGGACATCACCTGGCTGTCCCAGATGACTTCGTTCAAAGGATACGGGATCGCGTTCTGCGCCTCGAAGGCGACGATCTGGGCCTGACGTTCACGCTCCACCTGCGGCACCTTGAGCGACTTCTGCAGCAGCAGGAAGCTCGGGGCGATGATGGTGACTTGGCCGGAGATCTTATGCGCGTTGACCAGGTCCGCCAAAGCGGACACGGCGGCGTTCAACCAATCGTCGTCGCCCAGGCCAGGCGCGAGGTCTTCGGCGAAGAACTGGTCCATATACAGACGGCCCGCTTCCTCGCGGAAGGCGGAGACCGAGACATGGGACGCGGCAAGGTTGACGATCAAGGCCTTCTTCTGGCTCATACGTGCGGGCGAGTTAGGGATTGGGTTCCGCGCAAACCTTAGCGGGTCGGCACATCCTCGCGGATGAACTCAGGGGAGGGCGGGACCACAGGGGTGTCGGAATAAAGCACGAGGTACTGCGGGCGGAGGATGCCGGGGGTGCTGACGACGCCGCGGTCGGCGGCGTCCTTGGCGGGGTCGAACTTGGCCTTGCTCTGCAGGTCCTTATGCAGGGCCTGCTTCTGGTCGGGCAAGACGACGCCGGTGGGAGCGAAGAGGGGCTCTTCGTTGCCGCCGACTTCGAGCTGCACGTAGTAGTAATCGGGCTCCTTCTTGAGGTTGTCGCGCTTGACGATGTCGCCCGGGAGGTAGAAGAGGACGGAGCGGGGCTGATTGACTTCGATCGTGAGGACGGTGACCGAGGAACGGTAGTAGTTCCAATCCTCAGGCTTTGCAGAAGTCGTCTTGTAGATTTGGGTGACGGTGACCTTGACCTTATCGACCCACTTCTTGTTGGCGGCCTTGGCGTCGCCGGCGGCCGGAGCCTTGGCTTCAGCCACCGAGTTGGCTTGGATTTCGACCTGCATCCGGTTCCAAGGGTTCACCTGGCCGCCCAGCTTGGTCTGCTGGAACGTCACGTTGCGCACGAAAACGGCGCTCTTTCCGGCGGCGGCGGTGGCACCGCCCGCACCGGCGGCCGGGGCGGTCTGGGCAACGGAGTAGGAGGGCAGGCTAACCATCGCCAAGAGGAGGGCGCAAACGGCTTTGAAATGGGGCATGGGGAACAATGTCGTAAGGACGGCAAGGATGGTGGCAAACGCAAAAGCCAGGCGGTCGGAACATTTGGTTAATGCAAAATACTTGCATATAGAGCCTCGCCCGTTAACCCTCGTTGGCCGTGGGCCATTTCTTGCGATTTTACCTGCTGTTTACATGCCTGCTGCTGCCCCGGATCGGCTTGGCCACCCTATCCCCGCAAGCGGTCAGTAGCTTCACGATTCCCAACGAATGGGTCGGGCGTCTGCGCGCCGAGGCCATCGCTCATGCCTGCCTGGTTCCCAGCGGCGGAGAAATCCATGGCTATACCCTCAGCGCCCAAGATGCCCGGGACCTTTCCAAAGCACGGCTCATCGTTGGCATAAACCCTCAATTAGAGCCCTGGCTAGCGGCTTGGGCGAAGGCGAATCAGCGCGAAGAAAGCCTGGTCTGGCTCCACCCAGACCCCCTCCCCTCCGGTAGCCATGTCTGGACCATCCCCGCCGAGGTTAAACGGATGATCGGGCGACTGAAGGCCGGCATGATTAAGGCGGGTATAAATGTGTCAGAAGATAATGAATTACAACTACTTAAGGAAATTGATTCCGTAGCAAAAGAAGTCAGTGACACGTTTGCCCCGCTCCTACCCCACGAACGTCTTTTCGTGACGCAGCACCCCGGCTTAGAGAGGTATGCCGAGGCCTTTGGCCTTAAGGTAGCGGGCTGCCTCCTGGAGAGTGCTTCCGCGGAGTCGGCTGACCCCTCCGCCAAGCATTACGCCGAACTCCTTAAAACCATCCGCCAACACAAGGTCCGCGTCATCCTGTGCGATGAGGGCCAGAACCCCGCCGCCGCCCAACAACTGGCGAAGGACGCCGAAATCCCTCCGCCCACCTCCTTGAGTTTCGAATACCTCCAGCCGCGGGGTACCCCTGGAGACACCTGGGCTTCGATGATGCGCCTGAATGCCCGCAAACTGGCGACCGCCCTCAAACAGCCATGAAGACCCAACCTTGGTGGACGCCCTTGAGTGACGCTTGCTTCGGGTTGATTCCCCGCCTGCCCTACGCGCGCCCGGATCGCGCCGACTGCCAAGGCGTCGCCGTCGCCACCCAAGGGCTCTCGGCGGCCGCGCGCGCCGATGGTCCCGTGGCCTTTACCGACGCCCAGTTTAGCATCCCGTGCGGCTGCCGCACCGCCCTCATCGGCCCCAATGGCTCCGGCAAGTCCACGCTCCTCCGCGTCCTCGCCGGCCTGCTCCCCGCCCGGAGCGGCTCCGTCCAAGTCCTCGGCGCCCCGCCGCAGCTCGGCCGCGCCCGCGTCGCTTACCTCGCCCAACGGCCGCGCCTCACGGACCCTTTTCCGCTGAAGCTCCGCCGCTTGGTCCAGATGGGCACGTACGCGCACCATGGCTGGTTCGAGGAATGCCATCATGGGGACGACGCCGTCGAACGCGCGCTGCACCTGCTGCAACTGACCGAACTCGCCGATCGGCCGGTGCACACGCTCTCCGGTGGTCAACTGCAGCGCGCCCTGCTGGCCCGCGCGACCGTGCAGGGCGCCGAGCTCCTGCTGCTCGATGAGCCCTACGCCGCCCTCGACCAAGCCAGCCGCGACATCGTCGAGGGCTTCCTCTTCGCGCCGACCGCCCGCTTCACCATCGTGATGGCGACGCACGACCCGGCCGACTCGACGCGCTTCGACCGGATCCTCGAACTCCGCCAAGGCGCCTTGCGCACCGTCCACGCCTGCACCGGCCACCCCCACCGCCATGCTTGAGTTCTTCCTCGAACCCTTGCGGGAACCGTTCTTCCAACGCGCCCTCCTCGCCGTCGTCCTCAGCGGGCTCACCTGCGCCTGCCTCGGCGCCTACGTGGTGCTGCGCCGCATGGCGTTCCTCAGCACCGCGCTCACCCACTCCATCCTGCCCGGCGTGGTCGGGGCCGTGCTCATCGGCGTGTCGCCCTACGTCGGCGCGCTGGCCGCGGCCCTGCTGACCGCCGGCGGCATCGCCTGGCTCTCGGCCCGCCGCGGCACGAGCGAAGACAGCGCCATCGGCGTCATGCTCTCCGTGATGTTCGCCGGCGGCATCGCGCTGATGTCGGCCGCCCAAGCGTGGCGCGACTTCACGGGCCTGCTCTTCGGGAGCGTGGTCTCCGTCGGCGCCGTCGACCTGCTCGTCATCAGCCTGACGACGCTGGGGGTCCTCTTCGCGCTGCGCGTGCTGCACAAGGAACTCGAGTTGGCCTCCTTCGACGAGGAATACGCCGAGCTCATCGGCGCCCGCCCGGCTTGGCTCCGTGCCGCCCTGCTCGTGCTGGTCGCGCTCGGCGCGGTCGCGTGCGTGCGGCTCGTCGGCGCCTTGCTGACGACTGCGCTCTTCGTGATCCCCTCCGCGACGGGCGTGCTGCTCGGGCGCACCTTGCCGCAGGTCATGGGCTGGGGCGTGGCCTGCGCGGTATTCGGGGGCGTCAGCGGGCTCTACCTTTCCTACCACTGCGCCGGCGTGCCTTCGGGCGCCGGCATCGTGCTCTGCTGCGCCCTGCCCTACCTGTTCGCCCGGTTGCGCGCCCCGCGGCGCTGAAGCTCAGCCGCGCGGCGGGCGCAAGGACAACGGCGGACCGAGGACTTCCTGCGCGATGATCGCACGACGCAACGCCTCGCGCGAGGCGAACTCCTTGCGGATGGCGCGATGGCCGAAGCGCAGCAGCGGCTGCGTGACGACGGGGGCGACCGTCGCCACGGGCGGAGCCAAGGGCACCGATTCTGGCTCGGGCGCCGGCGGCGGCGTCTTCAAGGCACGCTTCCGCAGCCGACGCAACGGCGTCGTCGGCAGAGGCGGCGGCGTGGGCGTGGGCTCGCCCGACGCGGCGAACAGACGTCCGACCACGAAGATCGCGATCCCACCCAGGATGAAGGGCGTCAGCGTCACGGGCGCTTAGACCTGCGGAGCCGCCGGGGGCTGCTCGCCGCCGATGCCCTTGCGCATGGCGGTGTCGGCCTTGAGGTTCTCGACGCGCTGGTAATCCATGAAACCGAGGCGACCCGTGCGCAAGGATTCCGCCAAAGCCTGCGGCACCATGGCCTCGGCTTCGACGACGCGCGCGCGCATCTCTTCGACGCGGGCGCGCATTTCCTGTTCGAGCGCGACGGCGGCCGCGCGGCGGATTTCGGCCTGCGCCTGCGCCATGTTCTTGTTGGCGTTGGCCTGGGCCTCCTGGAGCATGGCGCCGATGTTATCGCCGACGTCCACGTCGGCGATGTCGATCGACATGATCTCGTAGGCGGTGTGGGCGTCGAGGCCGCGTTCGAGCACGGTCTTGGAGATGCGGTCAGGATTCTCGAGCACGACCTTATAGCTCTCGGAGGAACCGATGGTGGTCACGATGCCTTCGCCGACGCGGGCGATGATGGTCTCTTCCTGGGCGCCGCCGACGAAGCGGTCGAGGTTCGTCCGCACGGTGACGCGCGCCTTGACCTTCACCTGGATGCCGTCCTTGGCCACCGCGTCGATCGTCGTGCGGCCGCTGGCGGGGTTCGGGCAATCGATGACCTTCGGGCTGACGGAGGTGAGCACGGCCTCGAGGACCGACTTGTTCGTGCCGCGGGTGGCGATGTCGATCGCGCAGGCGCGGTTCCAGTCG
>JBEGRN010000083.1:0-6520 GCA_041180425.1 Verrucomicrobiota bacterium | reverse complement strand
GCGGCCTTCCAGGAAACGGACTTCTACGGCATGACGCTGCCGATCGTGAAGCACTCCTTCCTCGTGCTCGATTACAACGAGCTGCCGAGCATCATGTACAAGGCGTTCAAGATCGCCACCACCGGCCGCCCGGGCCCCGTCGTCATCGACATCCCGAAGGACGTCCAGCAGCATGAATGGGTGCCGGTCTTCCCGAAGTCCGTCGACGACGTGGACATCCCCGGCCTGCAGGTCCCGCCGAAGGCTCCGGACGAGAAGTTCGCCGAAGTCCTCCGCCTCATCGAGAAGGCCAAGCAGCCCGTGCTCTACATCGGCGGCGGCATCCTCTCCGGCCACGCCCACGCCGAGCTCCTCGCCTTCGCTGAAGCCACCGGTATCCCTGTCGCTTCCACGTTGATGGGCCTCGGCGCCTTCCCGTCCGACCATCCGCAGTCCCTCTACTGGTACGGCATGCACGGCACCGTCGCCGGCAACTTCGCCGTCTGCAAGAGCGACCTCCTCATCGCCCTCGGCGCCCGCTTCGACGACCGCATCACCGGCGCCATCGAGAAGTTCGCGCCGGACGCCACCATCGTCCACGTCGACATCGACCGCTCGGAGCACCAGAAGAACAAGTTCGCGCACTACCCGATCCACTCGGAAGTGAAGCACGCGCTCAGCCGCCTCACCGCGCTCACGAAGAAGGGCTTCAAGAAGCCCGACCTCAAGAAGTGGTACGAGACCATCAACGGCTGGAAGCAGGAGCACCCGTTCCCCTTCAGCTACGACCGCAAGGGCTCCAAGCACATCCTGCCGCAGGAAGCCGTGCAGGTCCTCTTCGAGGAAACCAAGGGCGACGCCATCGTCGCCACGGGCGTCGGCCAGCACCAGATGTGGGCCCCGCAGTACTACCACTTCAACAAGCCGCGCACGTTCATCAGCTCGCTCGGCGCCGGCACCATGGGCTTCGGCCTCCCGGCCGCCATCGGCGCCAAGGTCGCTTGCCCGAAGAAGCAGGTCATCGACATCGACGGTGACGGCTCCTTCCTCATGAACATCCAGGAACTGGCGTGCATGAAGATCGAGAAGATCAACGCCAAGGTCCTGCTCCTCAACAACCAGCACCTCGGCATGGTCGTCCAATGGGAAGACCGCTTCTACGCCGGCGTCCGTGGCCACACCATCTTGGGTGACGCGACCAACATCGGCAGCCCCGACAACCCGGGCGGCCTCTACCCTGACTTCGTGAAGATCGCCAATGGCTTCGGCATCAAGGCCCGCCAGGTCATGAAGCGCGAAGACCTCCGCGACGCCATCCGCGAAATGCTCGCCCACGACGGCCCTTACCTGCTCGACGTGGTCGTGCCCTACACGGAACACGTGCTGCCCTTCATCCCGCAGAAGAAGTCGGCGATGGAGATTCTGACGAAATAATCGCGTCGCGATTATTTCGAGGGGACACGTGGGCAAGGGGACACGTGGGCAAGACGAGACAAAAGAGGCGAAAGCACCTGTCGCCAGCTTGCACCCAATCCACGGACGGGAATGGCCGCTTGTCCCTGCCTAGTGGTGGGCGCAACCCCCTTTGCCCACGTGTCACCTTGCCCACGTGACCCTTCTCGCGAACCTCAGTGGCCGGCAAGCCAGCGCTCCGCTTCGATGGCCGCACGGCAACCCATGCCGGCCGCGGTGATGGCTTGGCGGTAGACGTGGTCAGCGCAATCGCCGGCGACGAAGACGCCCGGGACCTTGGTGCTGACGGTGTTGGCGCCGGCGACGAAATAGCCGCCTTCATCGACGTCGAGCGCCGGGGTGAAGGCCTTGGAATTGGGGACGTGGCCGATGGCGACGAAGACGCACTTCACGCCGAGTTCGCGGACGGCGCCCGACTTCTCGACGACCTGCAGGGTGTGGACCTTGCCGTCGGCGCCGCCGACGACCTGCTGGGGCGTCACGTTGAGGACCAGCTCGATTTTCTCGTGGGTCTTCACGCGCTGGACCATGATCTCGGAGGCGCGGAAGGTGTCGCGACGGTGCACGAGGTAGACCTTGGAGGCGAAACGGGTGAGGAAGAGGGCCTCTTCACAGGCGGAATCGCCACCGCCCACGACCGCCACCGGGACGTCGCGGTAGAAGGCGCCGTCGCAGGTCGCGCACGTCGTGACGCCGTTGCCGCCGTAGTATTCCTTCTCGCCGGGGATGCCCAGGAGACGAGGCGAAGCGCCGGTCGCGATGATGACGGCCTTGGCCTCATAAGTGGCTTCGCCGCCGACCAGCTTCTTGACGGGTCCAGAAAAATCGACCGAGTCGATGCGGTCCCAGGCGAAGCGCGCGCCGAAACGCTCGGCTTGGCCCTTCATGTTCATGATGAGCTCATTGCCGTCGACGCCGTGCACGAAGCCCGGGAAATTTTCGACCTCGGAGGTCGTGGTCAACTGGCCGCCAGGCTGGCCGCCTTCGAGCACCAACGGGCTCAGGCCGGCACGGGCGGCGTAGATGGCGGCAGTGAGGCCGGCGCAGCCGGTACCGAGGATAATAACGTTTTCAGCCATGGGGATGGCTTCATCTTGAGGCCTCCAAGCCAACGGCAAGGCGGAAAAGCCACCCGTGAACAACTGAGCCACGGGCCGGCCGAACTAGACGGGGTCAGGCACCAATAATGGGGTCAGACCCCAATGTTGGTGCCTGACCCCATTATTGGTGCCTGACCCCATCGCGGGCGGTGGGGATTAATCGTCCAGCCAGCCGTTTCGGGGCTGGATTCTGCGGTTTTTGGGCTTTGACTCGGCCTTTCCATCCTCTGTCTGCTAACTTTCGCGCCCGGACCCATGTTTCTCAGTATCCTCAAACTTTTCGCCGGCAGCCATAACCGGAGTTTCCTCCGGAAGTGCGCCCCCTTGGTCAAGAAGATCAATGCGCTCGAACTGCAGTATCAGAACCTGTCCGAGAACGACCTCCGCCACAAGACCGCCGAGCTCAAGGCCCGCGTCGCCAAGGGCGAATCCCTGGACGCCCTGCTCCCCGAAGCGTTCGCCGTAGTCAAGAACGCCGCCCGCCGCCTCTGCGGCACGAAGGCCATCGTGTGCGAACATGAACAGACCTGGCAGATGGTGCACTTCGACGTCCAGCTCATCGGCGGCATCGCCCTCCACCAGAAGAAGATCGCCGAAATGGCGACCGGTGAAGGCAAGACCCTCGTCGCCACCCTGCCCCTTTACCTGAACGCCCTCACCGGCCGCAATTGCCAGCTCGTCACGGTCAACGACTACCTCGCCCGCCGCGACTCCGAGTGGATGGGACACCTCTTCCGCTACCTCGGCCTCACCGTCGGCTGCATCCAGAACCAGATGGGCAGCGAGGAGCGCCAGCAGGCCTACGCCTGCGACATCACCTACGGTACCGCGTCCGAGTTCGGCTTCGACTACCTGCGCGACAACGGCATGGCCCTCAGCGCCGGCGAGCAGGTGCAGCGCGAACACTACTTCTGTATCGTCGACGAAATCGACTCCATCCTCATCGACGAAGCCCGCACGCCGCTGATCATCTCCGGCCCGGTCACCGAAGAACGCGAGCCGCCCTTCCTCCGCCTCGTGCCGCAGGTCAAGGCGCTCGTCGAACTGCAGACCCGCCTCGTCACCCGCCTCGTCAACGAGGCCGAAGCCGAGCTCAAGGCGCTCCCGGACAACAAGGAACCGACGCCTGATACCCTCGACAAGCTCTGGCTGACCGCCCATGGGATGCCGCGCAACAAGGCCTTCGCCCGCCTCATGGAGAACGGCCGCTGGCGCAAGCTCCTCGAGAAGCACGAGGGCATCCTCGCGAGCGAAGTCGAAAAGGACCGCCGCTACCATCTCAAGGAGCGCCTCTACTTCGCCATCAGCGAGCGCAACCAGGAGTCCGACCTCACCCAGCTCGGCCGCGACACGCTGCGCCCGGGCGAACCCGACGCGTTCGTGCTGCCCGACCTCCCCACGTACTTCGTGGAGCTCGACAACGACGCCAGCCTCACGCCCGAGAAGCGCTCCGAGTTCCGCGCCGCCGCCGAGTCCGCCTACATCAAGGTCTCCGAAGACATCCACGCCATCGGCCAGCTGCTCAAGGCGTTCGCGCTCTACGAGAAAGACCGCCACTACGTGGTGCACGAAGGCAAGATCCTCATCGTCGACGAGAACACGGGCCGCATCATGGCCGGCCGCCGCTGGAGCGACGGCCTCCACCAGGCCGTCGAGGCCAAGGAAGGCGTGGCGCTCGAGAAGGAGAACAAGACCTACGCGACCATCACGATCCAGAACTACTTCCGCATGTACGAGAAGCTGGCCGGCATGACGGGCACCGCCGAGACCGAAGCCACCGAGTTCAACGAGATCTACAACTTGACGGTCGTCACCATCCCGACCAACCAGCCGTGCATCCGCACCGACGCGAACGACATCGTCTTCAAGACGCGCCGCGAGAAGTACCAGTTCGTCATCAAGGAGCTGACCGAAGCCCATAAGCGCGGCCAGCCCGTGCTCGTCGGCACGGCCTCCGTCGAAGCCTCCGAGACGCTCAGCCGCATGCTGACCCTCGCCCGCATCCCGCACAAGGTGCTCAACGCCAAGCACCACGAGCAGGAAGCCGACATCGTCGCCATGGCCGGCCAACGCGGAGCCGTGACCATCGCCACCAACATGGCCGGCCGCGGCACCGACATCCGCCTCGGCGAGGGCGTCCGCGAACTCGGCGGCCTCTACGTGCTCGGCACCGAGCGCCACGAATCCCGCCGCGTCGACCGCCAGCTCCGCGGGCGCTGCTCGCGCCAAGGCGACCCCGGCCACTCGCGCTTCCTCGTCGCCCTCGAGGACGACCTGATGCGCCTGTTCTCCAACGCGGGCATCATCTCCTCGCTCCTGGAGAAGTCCTTCAAGGAAGGCGAACCGCTCGAGCACCCGCTGCTTGACCGCTCCATCGGCACCGCCCAGAAGCGCGTCGAAGGCCAGAACTACTCGATGCGCAAGCGTCTGCTGCAGTTCGACGACGTCCTCAACCACCAGCGCCAGATCGTCTACGGCCTGCGCAACCGCACCCTCCACGAGGAGGACACGCGCGCCAACCTCCTCGCCGTCGTCGGCGAAGAGATCGAAGAGCGCCTGAAGACCGCCTACCCCGACCTCGACGCCGCCGCGGACCGCGCCGGCGCCGAAGCCTTCGTGGCGTGGTTCGTCGCGACGTTCCCGATCCGCTTGCTCGTCGAGGAACTGCTGCCCCTCAACCATGACCTCGCCACGGCCTGCGTGACGAAGAAGGTCGCCGAGCTCCAGAAAAGCCGCGAAGCCAGCGAGTCCCCCGAGATGCTCCAGTACCTCGAGCGCCACCTGCTCCTGCGCTCGATCGACCGCAACTGGCAGAACCACCTGACGGAGATGGAAGAGCTGCGCCGCGCGGTCAACCTGCGCGGCTACGCGCAAAAGGACCCGCTCAACGAATACAAGACGGAAGCCTACCGCGCCTTCGTCGACCTCATGCGCCAGCTGCGCACCGACGTCTGCTCCAGCCTCTTCCGCACGGCCTCTTCGATGGAAGCCCTCGAAGCGATCCTCCGCACGGCCCAAGGCCAGGCGATCGCGACCGGCCCAGCCGAGCCCGGCTCCTCGGAAGCAATGACGTCCACGCCGGCGGCCCCGGAAACGATGCAGCAGAAGCAGGAGCCTTTTCGCCGCAACGAAGCCAAGATCGGCCGCAACGCCGTCGTCCGCATCCGCAAGGGCGCGGAGACCCTCGACCTGAAGTGGAAGAAAGCCGAAGCCATGGTGCGCGATGAAGGTTGGGTCGTGATCGAAACGCTGTCCGAATGACCGACCGCCGTCCGGGTCCGCTCTTCTCCGACGCCTGGCTCTGCTGGGGCGGATTGGGCCTGACGGCGTTCCTGCTGCTGTGCAGCTTCCCGCCGTTCGGCCACCCGTTCGTCGCGTTCTTCGCGCTCATCCCTGCGACGCTCGCCGCCGCGGCCGCCCCGGCGTGGCGCCTCTGGCGGCGCGCCGCCTACATGACGAGCTGGGTGCTCTGGGTCGCGCTACTCGCTTGGCTCCGCCACATCTACCCGCCGCTCGGTTGGCTGGGGCTCGTGCTGCTGACGGCCTATTGCGCCGTCTACCCGTTCGCCTGGCTCCTGGCGCTCCGCTGGATCTTCCCCGCCTGCCGCGACGCCGGCGCGCCGGCCCGCCTCCTCGCGACGCTGGGCCTCGCGGGCGCCTGGGGGTTGCTGGAATGGCTCCGCACGACCGCCCTCACCGGCTTCGGCTGGCTGCCCTTCGCCGCGAGCCAACAAGGCAACGGCGTCTTGCTGACGCTCTGCGCCTGGGTCGGCCCGACAGGCCTATCGATCGGTCTCGTCCTGATCAACCTCGGGCTTGCCAGCTGGATCGTCCGCCTCCGGGCGTTGCGCGCCGCAGCCGGCTCGCTCGAGCCGGTGTCGCCGACGAGTTGGTTGCGCCGGTTGACGCCCGAACTCTACTTAGGCCTCGGCGTGATCGCCGCGGGTTTCTGGGCCACGATGCCCCAC
>JBEGRN010000082.1:0-6528 GCA_041180425.1 Verrucomicrobiota bacterium | reverse complement strand
TCCGCGAGGTAGATGTCTTGGGCGCCCGCGCACAAGGTCGCGGCGCCTCCGAGCAAGGCGACGCCGATCGCGTGGATGCTCAGGCGACCGCCCACGACCTCACTCCGGATCGTTCTCGCCGTTGTCGACTTCCGAATCGTCCTCGAGGTCATCCGCAGCCGGTTCGGCGTTGTGGATGAGCTTGCGGCGGTTGGCCTGCAACGGGGTCATGCCGACGACGATGGCGCGACCGCTGCGCTTGGGCTCGTTGTCGCGCGTGGCGATGTGCAGCAAGGCTTCGATGGCGCGCTTCATGGTCTCGAGGCCGATCTCCGGGTGCTCGAGTTCGCGGTAGCGGTACTGCAGGAGCAGCTTCACCTTGTGGCCGTGGTACAGGAAGTTTTCGGCGCGGCGGACCTTGATGAAGAGGTCATGCACGTCGATGCGGGGGCGGAGCTTGATCTCCTTCACCTTCGAAGCGGTCTTCTGGTGCTTGTGCTTCTTGGCTTCTTCGTAGAGGTACTTGCCGTACTCCATCAGCTTGCACACCGGCGGAGTGGCGGTCGCGGCGATCTCGATGAGGTCGACGCCGAATTCGCGCGCGAGCTCCAAGGCCTTGGCGGTCTGCATGACGCCGAGCATTTCGCCCTTGGGCGAGATGACGCGGATCTCGGTCGCACGGATGCGGTCGTTACGCTTGGGACCTTTGTCCTCCCTGCTGCGGAAGTTTCCGCGTTGCTGACCGGGGTTGCTGGAGGAGGAACTCGGCCGGGGGCCGTTCGGGCGATAGGGCGTTGGCATTAGGTATCTTCGTGCGTGTCGTGACGCGCCTAAACTCCGCGTGAATGCGGTTGGGTTCAAGCACCGATTGCACCGAAGACCGCCCGACGCTGGCCGAGCGGAACCGCTTATTTCAAGGCGGCGATGGCGGCGAGGACCTGGCTGCCGTGCTCCGCGGCTTCGACTTTCGGGATCACCGCCAAGAGCTTGCCGTCGCCATCGAAGAGGTAGGCGGCCCGCAGGGGGCCGAGGTACTTTTTGCCGTACATGGATTTTTCGACGATGGCATCCATGGCCTGGGAGAACTGGTCCTCGGGGTCGGCTACCAGGGTATACTGAAAGCCGTGCTTGGCGGCGTACTTGGAGTGGGAAGCACAGGTATCCCGGGAGACGGCAATAATCGTAAACCCTTGCTTACCAAGGGCTTTCTCGTGTTTGGCGAGGTCGGCGGTCTGCTTATCGCAGGCCGAGGTGTTGTTGCGCATGTAGACCGAAACGACGGTCGGCCCCTGGATGAGCTTGGCAAAGGGTCCGTTGACGGGCTTTCCGTCGACCAAAGCATCGACTTTAAAGGACAATTTAGGCTTTTTTCCGGGGGTGAGCATGGGGGAGGGGAGGGCGCAGGGTGTCCGTAGGAGGGGAGGCGATCGGCAGCCTTTGTCAAACGGGGCTGGGTTTTCGTAAATAACTGCACCGCCCCGAGGCTTCTTCGCCCTTTCCCCTTTACAAACTACCCCCGGTCTTCTTTGTTCCGACCCTTTCCGCCATGCAAAAGACCCGCAAGTCAGTCTCCAAGCGCTTCAAGGTGACCGGTACCGGCAAGGTGATGCGTCGTTCCCCGAACACGCGCCACCTGCTCAGCTCCAAGTCCCGCAAGCAGCGCCGTCGTGCCAACAAGTCCAAGCGCGTCGACTCCGGCTTCGAGAAGAAGATGCTGGCTTCGATGCCTTTCGCCTAAACCGGCGTTCCCCTCTGGCCAAAAGGGTGTTCTTAAGGCGACCCCGCGGCCTCTCATAAACCAATAAAAATACCATACCAACATGCCTCGTGCAACCAACGGTCCAGCCACCAAGGCGCGCAAACGTCGCGCCATCCGTGCCGCTAAGGGCTACTTCGGAAACAAGTCCCGCCTGTACGTCTACGCTCTCGAAGCCGTCCAGCGCGCCCAGAAGTTCGCTTACCGCGATCGTCGCAAGAACAAGTCCACCTTCCGCCAGCTGTGGATCGTGCGTCTGAACGCTGCCTGCCGTCCCCTCGGCATCAGCTACAGCCGCCTGGTCAACGGCCTCAAGAAGGCGAACATCACGATCGACCGCAAGAACCTCAGCGAGCTCGCGATCCACGACGCTCCGGCGTTCGAGTCCATCGTGACGAAGGCCAAGGCCGCGCTGAAGTAAGCGCGCCGCCCACGTCGCCCCGAAGGCCCCGGTCACCCCGGGGCCTTTTTGTTTTCGCAGGGGTGCTTTCGCTTGCCGATTGGCCCTGCCCACGCACAAATCTACGCCATGCAGCAGCAGCTCGCCCAGCTCGTCGCCACCGCCCAGCAGGAGGCCCTCGCCGTCACGTCCCGTGCCGAGCTGGAGGCCTTCAAGGCGCGCGTGGTCGGCCCCAACGGCTCCCTCACCGCGGTGATGAAGGGGATGGCCACGTTGTCCAAGGAAGAACGCCCGGTCGTGGGCAAGCTCATCAACGAGGCCAAGAAGTCCGTCGAGGAACTGCTCGCCCAATTGCTCCTCAAGGTCGAGGACGCTGAGATCGCCGCCGCGCTCGGCGCCCCGTGGGACGCCACGCTCACCGGCCCCGACGCGCCCGCCGGCTCCCTCCACCCGCTCACGCGCACGCGCGAACGGATCCTCGCGAGCTTCCGCAAGCTGGGCTTCACGGTCGCCGAGGGCCCGGAGATCGAGACGGAGTGGCATTGCTTCGACGCGCTCAACACGCCGGCCGATCACCCGGCCCGCGACATGCAGGACACGCTCTACCTGCCGAAGGCCTTCCGCTCCGCCGACGCCCCGCGCAAGGGCGAAGAGGCCCTCGTGCTCCGCACCCACACGTCCAGCGTCCAGGTCCGCACGATGCTGTCCCGCAAGCCGCCGTTCCGCATCGTGGCCCCGGGCCGTTGCTTCCGCCGCGACGCGGTCGATGCGACGCACTCCGCCAACTTCCACCAGGTGGAGGGTCTCTGGATCGACCGCCATGTGACGCTCGCCGACCTCCGCGGGGTGCTCGATTTCTTCGTGAAGGAGACGTTCGGTCCCGACGCCGAGATCCGCCTGCGTCCGTCGTTCTTCCCGTTCACCGAGCCGTCCTTCGAGATGGACCTGCGCTCGCCCAACCTGGGCCGCCTGTCCAACCGCTGGCTGGAGATCATGGGCTGCGGGCTCGTCGACCCGAAGGTGCTCGAGCTCTGCGGGCTCGATCCCAACGAATTCTCCGGCCTGGCCTTCGGGCTCGGGCTCGAACGCATCGCGATGCTGGTCCACGGCATCGATGATATCCGCCATTTCTACAACAACGACCTGCGCTTCCTGCGCCAGTTCGCCTAAGCCATGAAAGTTTCTTTCCAAGCGCTCTCCCGCCACGTCGACCTCTCCGGGGTCACGCCCGACCGTCTCGCCGAGGTGCTCCCGATGCTGGGGCTCGAGGTGGAGTCGGTCCACACGTTCGGCCTCGCGCCGCTGCCCCTCGTGGTGGTCGGCGAGATCGTGTCGTTCGAGAAGCACCCGTCCGCCGACCGCCTCAGCGTCTGCCGCGTCGACGTGGGCGACGGCCAGCCGCGCCAGATCGTCTGCGGCGCCAAGAACTTCAAGGCCGGCGACCGCGTGCCGGTCGCGCTGCCGGGCACGGTGATGCCGGGTGGTTTCGAGATCAAGGTCTCCAAACTGCGCGACGTGGACTCGGCGGGCATGATGTGCTCGTCCGAAGAGCTGGGCCTGGGCAAGGGCGAGGATGGCTTGCTCATCCTGACGCCGCAGAAGCCGGCCCTCGGCACGCCGCTGAACAAGCTGTTTGGCGCGCCCGACACGGTGCTCGAGATTTCCGTCACGCCCAACCGCGGCGATTGCCTCGGTCTCCGCGGGGTCGCCCGCGATGTGGCCGCCGCCCTCAACCTGCCGCTGAAGCCGCTGACGGTGAAGACGGCCGCGGGCCTCGCCGCCGCGCCGTCCGCGCAGGATGCGTTCGGGTTCGTGCGTTCGACTTCCGAGTTCTGTCCTTACTACACGCTGCGCACGCTGAAGAACGTGCAGGTCGGCCCGAGCCCCGATTGGCTGCGCCGCGACCTCGAGGCCGCCGGCCTGCGTCCGATCAACAACGTGGTCGATATCACCAACTGGGTGCTGCTCGAACTGGGCCAGCCGCTCCATGCGTTCGATGCGGCCAAGGTCGCCGGTGGCATCGAAGCGCGTCCCGCCCGTGAGGGTGAGGAGCTCGTCCTGCTCGACGGCAAGAAGGTGAAGCTGGAGACGGGGATCTGCGTCATCGCCGATGCCCAGCGCCCGCTCGTCGTCGCTGGCGTCATGGGTGGCGCCGAGAGCGGCGTGACCAACGCGACCACGACCGTCCTGCTCGAGGCGGCTTGGTTCAAGCCCGGCGAGATCCGCCGCGTCGCCCGTCGTCTTGGGGTGTCCACCGATTCTTCCCACCGCTTCGCCCGCGATGTCGATCCGGCCGGCGTGGAGCTGGCCTCGCGCCTCGCCACGGACTTGCTCATCGAACTCGCCGGCGCCGAAGTGGTCGGCCCCGCCGTCGTCGTGGGCCAGCCGCCGCGCGCCGACGCGACCATCGCGCTGCCGGCCGGCTACGTGGCCGCCAAGCTCGGCACGGCCATCGCCGACGCCGACGTGACCAAGGCCTTCCAGCGCCTGGGCTTCACGGTGTCGCCCACCGCGACGGGTTTCTCCGTCCTGGTGCCGTCCTTCCGCTCCGATGTGACGCGTCCGATTGACTTGGTCGAGGAGTTCATCCGCATCCACGGGACCGATAAGGTGCCCGCGGGTCGTCCCATCGCGCCGCTGCCCGGCGACGAGGACACGCGTTCGTCCGCCTTCACCCGCGATGTCGCGGGTCGCCTCGCCGGCGCCGGGTTCACGGAATGCTGCCACTACACGCTGCGCGATGCCGCGGAGGTCGCCCGCACGCTCGGCGAAGCCGCCGCCCCGTTGCTCGCCCTCGAGAACCCGCTCACGGCCGACCAGACGCATGTCCGCGCGTCGCTCGTCCCCGGCCTCGCCGCCGCGCTCGCCCTCAATGTCTCGGTCCACGCGGATCCGCGCGGTCTCTTCGAGGTCGGCGTGGTCTTCCGCCCGCAGGCCGATGGCACGATCCGTGAGTTCCTCGCGGTCGCCTTCGCCGCCCCGGCCGAATCGCTCGTGCGTTCCTGGAAGTCGCGCGAGGCGTTCGACGTCCTCCGCGCGAAGCGCCTGCTGTCCGATGTCGCCACGCTCGCGGGCGTGACGTCCGCGCGTCTGTCCTTCGGGGTCGCCACCGGCGGTCTCTGGCAGACGGGCCATGCGTCGTCGCTCGTCGACCGTGGTCGCTCCGCCGACGGCGCCTGCGGCGTGCTCGACCTCCGCTGGACGCGTGCGTTGGGCCTGAAGGGTTCCATCGTGGCCGGCGAGTTCCTGCTGCCGCGCGCGGCCTTCGCCGAGGCGCTGCGCATCCCGCGCTTCGAGGCGTTCTCGTCCTTCCCGCCCGCGACGCGTGACGTCGCGGTCATCGTGCCGGCCGCCACCGCCGCCGGCGAGGTGCTCAACCGCGTCCAGCAGGCTGCCGCCAAGGCCGCCGGCAAGGAATTCGCGTTGGAGTCGGTCAATTGCTTCGATGTCTTCAGCGGCCCCGGCCTGCCCGAAGGCACGCGCAGCGTGGCCTTTGAGGTCCGCTGGCGCCACGCGGCCCGCACGCTCACCGACGAGGAAGCGAACCGCGCCATGGCCGCCGTCATCGCCGCGCTCGAGAAGGGCGCCGGCTGGACCATCCGCCGCTGATCGCCATGGCCGAAGGTTTCGACATCGACCATCTCGCCAAGCTCGCCCGGCTCAACCTGACGGCCGAGGAGAAGGCGCTGTATTCGACGCAGCTCCATTCCATCCTCGGGCATTTCCAAGCGCTGGCCCAAGCCGACCTGCCGACGTCCATCGACGACGCCCGCGTGGTCCGCGAGTCCGCCTTGCGCGCCGACGTCCCGGGTCCGTCCCTCGGCGCCGCCGCCGTCACCCGCATCGCGCCGGCCTCGCGCGACGGCCAGATCTCCGTCCCGCGCGTCGTGGACGACGAAGCCTAAGTCATGGCCGACGCTCTCCACACGCTTTCCGCCGCCGAACTGGGCCGCCGCCTCGCCGCGGGTACCCTGACGTCCCGCGCGCTCTGCGAAGCGCTGCTCGCCCGCTACGACGCGGTGAACGAAAAGGTCGGTGCGTTCACGCACGTCGACCGCGCCGATGTGCTCGCCCAGGCCGATGCTTCCGATGCCCGTCGCCAAGCGGGGCAGGGCAGGGGCCCGCTCGAAGGCATCCCGGTCGCGATCAAGGACAACATCGCGGTGAAGGGCCAGCCGCTGACGTGCTCGAGCAAGATGCTCGCATCCTTGGTGTCGCCCTACGACTCGCACGTGGCCGAAAAGCTGCGCGCGGCCGGCGCCATCCTCTACGGCCGCCTCAACATGGACGAGTTCGCGATGGGTTCGTCCACCGAGAACTCGGCCCTCCGCAAGACGTTCAACCCCTGGGACCTTGCCCGCATTCCGGGGGGCTCCTCCGGCGGCAGCGCCGC
>JBEGRN010000081.1:0-6623 GCA_041180425.1 Verrucomicrobiota bacterium | reverse complement strand
GGCGAGAAGGCCTCGCCCTTCCCTTGGTTGTCGATGGGCGCGTCGGTGAGGAGCTCGTTGCCGGACGGGCCATGTTGGGCGCGCACGCGCAGGTCACCGAGGTACTCGCAGGAAATCTTCACGCTCATGCACGGAGCGTAACTAGTGGCGACGCGGGAGGTCGAGTCCGCAAGCGGGCATGAAAAAGCCCCGGAAGTCCGGGGCTTCGTCGGTCGGCCGTGGCCGGCTTATTCGCCGTCCTTGCCGATGGCGTCGACCGGGCAGCCCTCGAGGGCTTCCATGCACTTGTCGATGTCTTCCTGGGCTTCGGGCTGCTTGAACACGTAGGAGTAGCCGCCGTCGTCTTGGCGGGTGAAGAACGCCGGAGCCGTTTCGCGGCACAGGTCGCAATCGATGCACTGCGAGTCCACGTAGAACTTGCCGGGGACGCTTTCGGGACGCTTGTCGTTTTTGTCAGCCATGGGAAGGAGTGCTGAAAGTGAACGCCTGACGCGGTCTGTCAAGAATCCGTCACTTTTCGGGGACCAGCATCGCCACCTGATGGCTGGCGAGGCCCGCGAGACCGAGGGGGAACGCCACCGTCAGGCGTTCGGGCGTGTCATAGACCACGACCAAGCGCGCGACGACAAAGCGGTTCGGGTGCCAGCCCGGCTGGGCGGCGGCGTCGAAGGTGAGTTGGATGTCCGCGGAGCGGACCGGGTGCTCCAGCTCCTGCGCGAGCAGCAGGCGCATCCGTTGCCGTTCGGCCTCGGCCACGCCGTCCCAGCAAACCAAGGACTCCAAAGCGGCCACGTCGTGGGTGCGGTGGGCCTTCAGCCAGGCGGTATGGAAATGGCCCAATGCCCTGAACTGGAAATAGCCGAAGAGCGCGCCGATGAACACCGTCCACAGGAAGAGCCGCGCCCAGAGCGGTAGCGGCGACAGGATCGACCAGCGGCGGGGCGTAAGCAAAGGCGTCGTCACGGGAGAAGTGCGTTGACCCAGCCGATGGGCCGGAGGTAAGCAGGATGAAAGACATGGCGAACGATAGCAAGCCCTCCCCCGACTCCGGACGTTACGCCGCCCGCGGCGTCTCCGCCTCGAAGAACGAAGTGCACGCCGCCGTCGACAAGCTCGACCGCGGCCTGTTCCCGGGCGCCTTCTGCAAGATCACCGAGGACCACCTGACCGGGGATGCGCAGCGCTGCGTCGTCACCCATTCCGACGGCTCGGGCACCAAGGCCTTGCTCGCCTACCTCTGGTGGAAGGAAACCGGCGACGCCACGGTCTTCCGCGGCATCGCGCAGGACAGCATCGTGATGAACATCGACGACCTCCTCTGCGTCGGCGTCACCGAAGGCGTCATCCTCTCCTCGACCATCAACCGCAACGCCAAGGCCATCCCGGGGGCGATCCTCGCGCAGCTCATCGAAGGCACGGAAGACGTCCTGGCGATGCTCCGCGCGCAAGGCTTCGGCATCCGCTCCGGCGGCGGCGAGACGGCGGACGTCGGCGACCTCACCCCCACCTTGACGGTCGACTCGACCGCGACCGCCATCCTCCGCCGCGGAGACGTCATCGATGCCTCGCGCATCACGCCGGGCCTGGCCATCGTCGGCCTGGCCTCCGGTGGCCGCTGCGCTTATGAAGCGGGCGAGAACAGCGGCATCGGCTCCAACGGCCTGACCAGCGCCCGCCATGAGCTCTTGGCCAACCATTACGCCCAGAAGTACCCCGAGACCTATGACCGGGCCATGCCGGCGGACTTGGCCTATTGCGGCCCCTATCGCCTCTCGGACCCCCTCCCAGGCTCGACCTTGACCGTCGGCCAAGCCCTCCTTTCGCCTACCCGGACCTACGCCCCCTTCGCCCTCCGCCTCCTCCAGGCCCTCGGCCGGGACCGCGTGCGCGGCCTGATCCACTGCTCGGGCGGTGGCCAGACGAAGTGCAAGCGCTTCGGCACCCGGGTCCATTTTATCAAAGATAACCTCTTCCCCGCCCCCCCGATCTTCGCGGCCATCGCCCGCGCCAGCGGCACGGAACCCGAGGAAATGCACAAGGTTTACAACATGGGGCACCGCCTGGAAGTCTACGTGGACCCGGCGGACGTCCCCGCCGTCTTGGCGGTCGCCGCCGGCCTCCAGCTCGAAGCCCGGGTCGTCGGCCGGACGGAAGCCTCCACCCAGCCGGACGGGGCCAACCATGTCACCGTCCTCAAGGACGGGGCGACGTTGCGCTACTCCTAACTGTCAAAGGAGCGTAAAAATATAAGCGGGTGGTCGGGCAGACAGGACTTGAACCTGCAACACCCTGCTCCCAAAGCAGGGACTCTACCAATTGAGATACTGCCCGAAAACCCGTCTGGCATGCTGATTTTGTATTGCCGTCCCTGTCAATCCGCTAATCTCAAACCGTTCCAACCCGAATCATCCTCTCCAATATGGAAAACGACAGCATCTCCTCCTCCTCCTCTGAATCCAAGCTCCCGCTCATCGTGGGCATTGTCGGCTTCGCCCTGGGCGCCGCCGGCCTCGTCCTCGCCCTGAAGGCGAAGAGCGCCGCCGAAGCCGCCACCGTCGCGGCGACCAAGGCGACCGACTCGGCTTCCGAAGTCCAAGCTGCGCTCGCCCAGAAGGCCAACGCCGCCGACCTCACCGCGATCAACGGCGAACTCTCCAACATCAAGACCACCGCTGACGCCAACAGCAAGAAGGTCGAAGACGCCATCGCCGCTCTCCAGACCGCGATCAAGGCCAAGTCCACGGCGACCACCACCGGTGGCGCGGGCACTTCCACCAAGGCCGTCGCTGGCCCCGGCACCTACGCGGTGCAGAAGGGCGACACCCTCGGCGGCATCGCCAAGAAGGTCGGTCTCTCCTTGAAGGCTCTCCAGGATCTCAATCCGAACGTGAACGCCAACAAGATGCAGATCGGTCAGATTCTGAAGACCAAGTAAGCCGCGCCCATGTCCGCGCCCGCCCGCTGGTCCGTCCAGCACGAAGCGCTGCATGCCGACTGCAAGGTCTTTCGGGTTTACAAGGAACACTCTCATCACCCTCTCGATAAACGAGAGGGTGATTTTTTTGTCATCCACGCCCACGACTGGGTGCTCGCGTTGCCGCTGACCGACGACGGTCGGTTGGTGATGGTGCGCCAATACCGCTTCGGGCTGCAGGACCTCTCGACCGAGACGCCCGGTGGCGTCATCGATCCGGGCGAAGACCCGGTGCTCGCCGCCGTGCGCGAGACCGAAGAGGAAACCGGTTTCGCCGGCGGCCGCGCCTCGCTGCTCGGCAGCTGCGCCCCGAACCCCGCCATCCAGCGGAACCGCTGCCACTTCGTGCTGCTGGAAGGCGTGCGGCCCACGGGGGCGAAGAACCCGGACGAACACGAGGAACTGCAGGTCCTCAGCGTGGCCCCGCGCGTAGCCTTGCAGAACGCCCTCGCTTCCCCGCACACTCACAGCCTCGCCCTGCTCGCGCTGTTCCGCCTGCGTGAAGCCAAGCCCGCCCTCTTTACATGACCACCCCTCGCCGCATCAAAGTCAAAGGCCGCGTCGCCCCCGATAACGTCCTCGTCATCGGCTCCGTCGCCTACGACAGCATCATCACCCCGCACGCCTCCGGCGACCGCATCCTGGGCGGCAGCGCCGCCTACGCGTGCTTGGCCGCGAGCTACTTCGCGCCGCCGCACATCGTCGGCGTCGTCGGCCACGACTTCCGCGACCGCGACCGCAAGAAGCTCGCCAAGCGCGGCATCGACCTCTCGGGCCTCCAGCTCGACGAAACCGGCCGCACCTTCGCTTGGCGCGGCCGCTACCACGAGAACTACAACCGCCGCGACACCGAGGACCTCCAGCTCAACGTCTTCGAGCGCTTCCAGCCGCGCCTGACGGAAGCCCAGCAGACGATGCCGTACGTGATGCTCGGCAACATCCGCCCCGACCTCCAGCTCGCCGTGCTCGACCAGCTGACCGCGCCGAAGTTCGTCCTCGTCGACACCATCGACATCTGGATCGAGACGCAGCGGGAGAAGCTCGGCGAAGTCATGCGCCGCTCCGACCTGCTGGTCGTGAACGACTCCGAAGCCGCCAAGCTGACCGGCGAGACCAACGTCATCGTCGCCGGCCAGCATCTCCGGAAGCACGGGTGCCGCACCGTCATCGTGAAGAAAGGCGAACACGGCGCCGTGCTCTTCCACGAAGAAGGCCTCTTCACCCTGCCCGCGTTCCCCGTCACCGAACTCCGCGACCCGACCGGCGCGGGCGACAGCTTCGCGGGCGCCCTGCTCGGCTACCTCGCCGCGGCCGGCGCGACCGATTTCGCGACGCTCCGCCAAGCGATGGTCTACGGCACGTCGGTGGCCTCGCTCACCGTGGAGGCCTTCTCCACGGACCGCCTGGCGAAATCCGGCTGCACCGAGATCAAGAACCGCCGCAAGGAGCTGCTGAAGATGACGAAGGTCTAACGCTTCCGTCCGAGCGCGCGCCACAGGGCGACGAGCAGGACGAGCGTGAAGACCACGTCGGCAGCGACGAGGACCCAGGGGCCTTCGCGCTTCGTCGCCAAAGCGAGGGCGACCCCGCCGACGACGACGGCCAAGACGGCGCCACCCAGCCAAGGGACGAGGCGACGGAGCTGGGCGTTGGATTCTTCGGGCTTCATGGGCGGGAACGGCGATGGGACTCGGCAAGGCCGAGCAAGGTGAGGTGCGGCTCGTGGCGGACGCGGTCGCGCCAGCTGGCGGGCAGGTAGACCGACGCGCCGCCGGTGACGAGGACCGTCGGGACTTGCCCGCCCTGCTTGGTGAGCTCGGCAGCCACGGCGTCGAGCAAGGCGCCGATCATGCCGGCGAAGCCGAGGGCGCACCCCGCGCGCATCGCGTCGACGGTCGACTTGCCGATGGCTGGCCCGCCCAGCAGGTTCGCCGGATCCAAGGCCGGCAACAGCGCCGTGCGTTCATGGAGGTAGCGCGTCATCACGCCGAGGCCGGGCGCGATGATGCCGCCCGCGTAGCCTTGGTCGGTCAAGATGTCGACGGTCGTGGCGGTGCCCATGCCGACGATGATGGCGGGGGCGCCGGTGACGAGCTGGGCGCCAACGCAGTCGGCCAAGCGGTCTTGGCCGACTTCGGCCGGCCGCGGGTAATCGAAGCCCAAGCCGCGCACGGTGTCGTGGCGCAAGTGATGGTAAGGCAAGCCGCTGCCGAGCAGGATGGGCTCCAGCACCGCGGTCGCCGCCGGGACCACGCTCGCGAGGGCCAAGCCCGTCGGGGCGTGCTCAGCCAGGAGCGCGCGGATGGCTTCCGTCGACAACGCCGCCGTCGGCAGCTCGCCATGCGCGCGCACTTCGCGGCCAACGACCAAGCCCCAGTGCGCATGGGTGTTGCCGACATCGAGACAAAGGATGGCCACGGCGGGAAACTAGCGGGTGGGGCGACGAGGGCAAGGACGCAGGCTCATTCCTTCCGCAAGGTGACCTCGCCGGAGGAGACGACGGTCTTGCGGCCGCCGCCGGTGCGCAGGATCAGGGAGCCTTCGTCGTCGATGCCGTCGACGATGCCCGCGACCGGTTCGCCGCGCAGGCCGACGCGGACGGAACGGCCGGTGAGGACGTCGTAGCGTTGCCAGCGAGCGCGGAAGGTCGGCATCCACGTGCCGTCGATGAACTGCTCCCACGCGGCGAACAGCGCCTCCAGCACTTCGGCCGCGACGCGGTTGACATCGAGCGCTTCCGCCCCGGCCTGCTCCAAGGAGGCGGCGATGTCACGGAGGTCAGCGGGGAAGTCCTTAGCCTTGGACGACACGTTGAGGCCCAGGCCGAAGACCAGCTCACGGACGGCGTCCGCGTCGAGCCGCGCCTCGGTGAGCATGCCGGCGACCTTACGGCCATCGGCGGACAGCAAGTCGTTCGGCCACTTCAGTCCCAGCTTCACGTCATACGCCGCCTCGACGTGCGCGCAGACCGCGAGGCCCATCCACAACGTGAACGGCTTCAGGTTCTCCGGTGGGATGAACGGCCGGAAGGCCAACGACAGGTAAAGGTTGCCCGCGGGCGTACTGTGCCAGCGGCGGCCGAGCCGACCGCGGCCGGCGCTCTGCGCGCGGGCGAGGACGGCGAACGGCGCCTCTTGGCCGGCGGCCAAGCGACGTTCCGCCTCCGAATTGGTGCTATCGACCTCCGCCAACACCTCGACCGGCGGCGCCACCTTGCGCAAGCGGAGCTGAGCATCGAGCCAAGCCGCGTTGAGCTCACGCGGCACGCCGGTGAGCGTATAGCCTTTGCGCGTCGAAGCCTGGAACGTGAAGCCGGCGGCGCGGAGGCGTTCGAGGCGGCTCCAGACCGCGACGCGCGAAATCCCCAGTTCCTTGGCGAGACGGTCGCCGCTGACCGGCTGCTCGCCGGCGGCGAGGAACGCGAGCAGGATGCTGCTATCGAGGGCAGGCATGGCTTAGGCCCAGTCCAAGCCGAGGTCGGCCCAGGCCGCGCCGTGGGTGAGCGCGCCGCAGGAGACGAAGTCGGGGGTGAGTTCGCCGATGCGCGGCAAGGTCGCGAGGTTCACGCCGCCGCTGACCTCGGACCAGGCGCGGCCGCGCAGCAACGGCAAGGCCGTGCGCAGGTCGGCCAACGAGAAGTTATCCAACA
>JBEGRN010000080.1:0-6671 GCA_041180425.1 Verrucomicrobiota bacterium | reverse complement strand
GCTTCCGGTTCCGACGACGCGGCCAAGATCAAGCCGATGCGCCAGATGTCGCTCGAAGCCTGCCTCGAGTACATCGAGTCCGACGAGCTCGTCGAAATCACGCCGAACTTCATCCGCATGCGCAAGCGCTGGCTGACGGAGAACGAGCGCAAGCGTAACTCGTAAGCCGTCGGGTCAGCCCGGCAGCGTCAGTTCGTAACGATGGCCTCCGTCCGCAAGGATGGAGGCTTTCAGTTTCCACAGGCCGCGGGGCAGGTGGGTGGCCACGCGTTCGGGCCATTCCACGAGCACGTTCCAAGGGGAGCGGGCGACGTCCCAGATCAGCAGGTCGTCGAGGCTGGCGCCCGACTTGAGGCGGTAGGCGTCGACGTGGAAGACCTGGCGACGGCCTTCGTGGACGTTGAGCAAGGCGAAGGACGGGCTAGTGATGTCGCCGGTGACGCCGAGGCCGCGCACCAGGCCGCGGACGAACGTCGTCTTGCCGGTCCCGAGGTCGCCTTCGAGGGTCAGCACCGTGTCAGGGGGCAGGAGCGCCGCAAAGGCCTCAGCCGCCCGTTCGGTCTCTTCGCCCGAGCGGGTGACGAGACCAGCGGTCCAAGTCGCGAGGTCGGTGGGCGAGCCCATGGCGGTAGTCTTTCGGGTGGGGGTCTCAGGGGCAACCCCGAACCCCTCAGCCATCGGCCTAGAAACTTCGGCGAACGCTCAGCAAGAACCCATCCGTCTGTACGGACGGGGTGAAATCCCAAGCCTTCGCCTCGCCGGAGTTCGTGGAACGATGGCGACGGATGACCCATTGCGCCGTATAGTAGCCGATGGCCGCTCCTGCGATGACGTCGGTGGGGTTATGGTGTCGGCTATAGATGCGTTGCCAGCCCACCATGCTCGCTGTACCGTACGCGACCCAGGGAACCCAAGTGTGGTCCTTGCCGTAGTTCTCGGCGATCACGGTGGCGACGCCGAAGGCTTGGGCGGTGTGGCCTGAGGGAAAGGAACTCTTGTGATTAAAGAAATGGGGATCGGCGCCAAAACCGGCATCGTTGGGGCGAGCTCGACCAAACGTATACTTAAGGGTCGTCACAGCCATCCCTGCGCCGAGCAGGCTGACTTGGAGGCCCTCTTGGGCGGTGCGCAGAGCACGTGGGTCGTTACTCCAATATCCTTGGGCGGCGAAGCCCGCTAGCACGATGAAAGAGGCAGATTGTCCGAAGGGCTCAAAGGCCTTGCCGAGATTGTCTTGCGTGGCGTTCGGATGATCGGCGATCCAGCCACCAACGCGGTGGTCGGCCTGCATGCCCAGTCCGAGCCCACCGACCCAGACAGCTGCAGTTGTCCATTCAGCCGCTTGGAACGAGGCGGGTGCCTGCACGTAATCGTGCAGATCGGACCATGTCTGCGTAGCGAAGGAGTCCGGTGCGGCAACGGCCTGGGTAGAGCCAAGGCAAAGCAGGCCAAGTAAGATGCTCGCGATAGGCCTGCGGCCGGGCGCGGGGAGGGGCATGAGCCATTCATGCCTGCAAGGGGCTTTCTTGCCAAGGCGATTGGTGCGCCCACCGGTCAATGTCACAAGCAAAAGACCCGGCCGAGTGGCCGGGTCTGCAGCGGAAGCTGAGGCTTCGCTTACGAGACGATGCCGAGGGGCTTGATGCCCTTCCAGCCGCCGCGGGTGAAGTCGGGGCACTGGATCGGCATCGAGCCGTCCTTCACGGAGCGGACGGAGATCTCGAGGATCGAGGACCAATCGGCCGCATCGTAGACGGTCATGTCGGGGGTGATGCCTTGGCGCAGGCAATCGAGCATGCGGAAGTTCATCACGTGGTCCATGCCGCCGTGGCCGCCGACTTTCTTGGCGGACTCGCCGACCTTCTTGATCAGCGGGTGGGCGTTGGCCTTCATGAAGGCTTCGAGCTTTTCCTTTTCGAGCCAGCTGTGGGCGTTGAGCTTCAGGCCCTGGACGGACGGGTGCGGGTTCTCGGAGTCGACCGCGAGGCGGCCGGGGTAGCCGAAGAACGTCGCCTGCGTGCCGCAGAGCGCGTTGATGCGCGAGTAGGGGCGGGGGCTGACCACGTCATGCTGGATCATGATGGTGCGGCCCAGCTGCGTCTTGATGATCGACGTGTTCATGTCGCCGCAGACGTATTTCTCGTCCTTGTGCTTGCCCTTGTTCGGGTTCTTGGCGTCGCGGTACTGCGAGAGGTTGTATTCGGGGGAGGAGACCGAGACCACGAACTTGAACGCGTCGCCGCGGCCGATGTTCAGGTACTGCGCCACCGGGCCGAGGCCGTGGGTGGGGTAGAGGTTGCCGTCCATGAACGTGTGGTAGTTGCGGCGCCAGCCGCCTTCGCTGCCGAGCTGCCAGAGCACGTCGTGCGAAAGGTTGTGGATGTAGGCGCACTCGGCGTGCTTGAGGTCGCCGAAGAAGCCTTGGCGGGCCATGTTGAGGACGAAGAGTTCCTCTTCGCCGTAGCAGCAGTTCTCGATGATGGCGCAGTGGCGCTGGGTCTTTTCGGAGGTGTCGACCAGGCGCCAGCACTCGTCGACGGAGACGGCGGCGGAGACTTCGATGAAGGCGTGCTTGCCGCATTCCATGGCCTTGACGGCCATCGGCACGTGCCATTCCCAGGGCGTGGCGATGTAGACCACGTCGATGTCGTCGCGGGCGACCATCTTTTCCCAGGAGTCTTCGTTCTCCATGTAGATGGCCGGCTCCTTGCCGCTGACGGTCTTCACCTTGGCGGCGGCGCGCTTGGCGCGGTCTTGGTTGATGTCGCAGACGGCGACGACTTCGGCGAAGTCGATGTTCAGCGCGGAGTTCAGGTGCGTGAAACCGCGGGAAAGACCGATGAACGCGCAGCGGACCTTGGCCAGCGGCTTGGTCTGGAGGTCCCAGACAGGCTTGTTGCCGGCGGGGCGGGGACGCGTGACGCTGATCTCGTCATGGCCCTGCAGCTTCAGGTTCTTGGGGTCCGGCGCGGCTTGGGCGGTGGGGATCGCACCGAGACCCAAGCTCAGCCCAGCGAGGGCGCTGAGCTTCAGGAATTCACGACGGTTGTTGCTTTCGGGAGTATTCATGGGGGTGGTTTTAAGACACCCCAAACGCCTACCTGTTGCAACGGTTTTGCTAGGGGAGATGCCCTAATTCCAGTTTATGAAGCCTTGTGCCCATTTAATCCCGAACACCGCGAGATTACGCACGGCATGGCCCGTAAAGCAGGGGACCAGGGAACGCTCTGGATTGAGCGGATTGAAACGCGCCAAGTAGAGCCAGACGGAAGTCACAAAGGCGAAGGCGGTGCTGATGCGCCCTTGGGTGCTTTGGAGGTCGAAGTTGTGGATGACGCTGAAGACGAGCGAGCCGACCAAGATGAGCGCGAGGAGCTTGCGGCCGCCGAAATAGCTGGGGGCCGTGAAGCCGCGGAAGACGGCTTCCTCGATGATGGAAGCGCCGAGCATCGCCAACAGGAACGAGGGCGCGATGGTGGATTGTTGGGCCGTGACGCCGAAGCGGTGTTCGACGGCGGTTTCGGCGATGGTGATGAGGAGCATCACCGCGGCGATGAGGAGCGAGGCCTGCCAAGGCGCGCTCGACGTGCCGGGCCAGAAGCTCTCGGGGCCGTGGGTGCGTCGTCGCTTGAGGTATTCGTAGGTCCACGCGCCGAGCAAGCCCAGCCCGAGGAGGAAGTAGAGCAAAGCTTCGAGGGTGTGGATCGTCATGGCGGTTCAGCGGACCCCGAGGACCCAGGCTTGATAGGCCGGGCTGACCTGCGTGGCGGGCGTCGCCAGCCATTGCGGCACGGCGTAGGGGTGACGGCCATGAATCCATGTCCGCAGCGCGGCTTCCTGGGTGGCCGCCAACTTGAAGGTCACCCGGTATTCTTCTTCGGCGTGGACGCGGCCTTCCCAGATGTAGTGCGCGCGGAGCGGTCCCTCCACTTGGGCGCAGGCCGCGAGACGCGCGTCGACGGCGCCTGCCGCCAGCCGGTCAGCTTCCTCGCGCGTCGGCAAGGTCGTCCACGCGACGAGGATGCCGTCAGTCGTTGGGCTCATGGCCATCCTTGAGGTACTTCTCCGTGATGATGCTGATCAAGGTGTCGCGCGCCTCCTGGACGGAGTCGACGTGGACATAGAGGTCACGGTCCTCGGGCGAGACCATGCCCCATTCGTGGAAGACTTCGAAGTTGAGCAGCTTCTTCCAGAACTCGGAGCCGAACAGCAGCACGGGGAGGTGCTTCTTCGTCTTCCCCGTCTGGATGAGCGTCATCATCTCGAAGAGCTCGTCGAACGTCCCGAAGCCGCCGGGGAAGGCCACCATCGCCTTGGCGAGGTAGAGGAACCAGTACTTGCGGACGAAGAAGTAGTGGAACTCGAGGTCGAGCTCCGGCGTGATGTACGGGTTGTGGCTTTGCTCGAAGGGCAGGGCGATGCCGAGCCCGACGGAGCGCCCGCCGGCCTCAAAGGCGCCGCGGTTGGCGGCTTCCATGATGCCGGGACCGCCGCCTGAGCAGACGAGGAAGCGTTGCCACTCCGGCAGCGACAGCGACCACTTGGTCATCTCGTAGGCGAGTTCGCGGCAAGCTTCGTAGTACGGCGCGCTGCGCAGGTTCATCTCCGCGATGCGGAGCCGGGCGGAGCATTCCGCCCCCGAGCACTCGCCGCGGGCGATGAGGGCCTTGACCTCGTCGTATTGGGCGCGGGCCTTTTCCAACGGGAGCGTGCGGGCCGAGCCGAACATGACCACGGTGTTCCGGACGTTGTACTTCTTGAACCGCAGGTGGGGCTCGGTCAGCTCGGTCATCACGCGGATGGTCCGGGCTTGGGGACTGGTCATGAACTCCTGGTTCAGGTAGGCGCGCAGGGGGGGAGGGCGCTTCTTTCCTTCTTCGGGGCTCATTAACCCCATCTTTCCCGCCTCATGGCCTCCTGCCAAGCCGGGAAGCGTGGGGCTTGACAGGCTGGGCGGGGTGTCCTTGGCTGTCCCCTTCAAACGCCATGCAACCCACCTATCGCCCTTCCAAGAAATCCCGCGCCCGCAAGTGCGGCTTCCTCGCCCGCTCCAAGACCCCGGGTGGTCGCAAGGTCCTCGCCGCTCGCCGTAAGGTTGGCCGCAAGCGCCTCGGCACGGCTTCCTGGAAGTAAGCGCATGCGTCTTCCGCGGGAACGTCGGATTCGCGCCTCGGCCGATTTCCAACGCCTCCGCTCCCAAGGCTCGCGGCTCGACTGCGGGCCTTTTCTTTTGAACGTCGGTCCGGCCGAGGAAGGGGCGGCGGCCAAGCCCTCCCGCTTTGCGGTCGTGGTGGCCAAGAAGGCCATTCCTTTGGCCGTGAACCGTAACCGGGCGAAGCGCTTGGCGCGGGAGCTGTTTCGCACCGACGCCGCGGCGTTGCCGCTGGGCTGGGAACTGGTCCTCATCGCCCGTCCCAGCATGCTGCGCAAGCCGCTGAAGGACTTGCGGCGGATCTACGCCGTCGCGGTCGCTGGGGCCGTCGCCAAGGCGTCGCCGCAGACCGAATGAGCGAGCCAAGGCCATCCTGGTTGGCGCGGTTAGCCCTGCTGGCCGTCGCTTTCTATAAAAAGTTTCTGTCCAAGCCGCTCCACCTGATTCCTGGGTCAGGCTGCCGCTTCCACCCGACATGTTCCTGCTACATGGCGACGAGCCTGGAGCGCTTCGGTTTTTTCCAAGGGCTCTGGCTCGGCCTCAAGCGCCTGGGGCGCTGCCACCCGTGGGGCGGTTCCGGTGTCGACGAGGTGCCGGAGAAGTGACCGTTCAGCGGTCGTCGACGGCTGCAAAAAGGCTCGCCCCCAAGGGGCTGGTGCGGGCATCTTAAGGCCGTGAAAGCACTGCTTCTTCGGAATCTCCGGACGCGCCAAGGTGGCACGTGGTTGCTGGCCTTGACTTACCTGACGCTCGGCTCGTTGCTGCGGCTGGGGTTCCTGGTGGCGTCGGCCCGCGAGGTCTCCTGGGGCCTACCGACATTCGCCTCGCTGTTCATCGGCTTCTGCTTCGATGCGGTCATGGCGTGGTTCCTGACGTTGCCGTTCGCTTCCCTCAGCCTCGTGGGCGGGGCGGCTTGGCGACGCTGGGTGCTCCTCCCGGCCTGGGCGTTCGGGGCCTTCCTCTTCACGTTCTGGAAGATCTCCGAGATCCTCTTTTGGGAAGAGTTCGGCGTGCGCTTCAACTTCATCGCCGTCGACTACCTGATCTACACGACCGAGGTCGTGAAGAACATCAAGGAGTCCTACAACCTGCCGCTCATCATTGCCGGTGTGTTATGCGTGGCCGTCGGCTTCTTCTTCCTCTGGCGCCGCGTCGGCTTCACCCAGCTCTGGGCGGAAGGCGCCGCCGAGGACGCAACGCCCCGCTGGCGGACGTGCGCTTGGTTGGGCACGCCGTTGCTGTTGGTCTTGGCTTATGCCTACGCGGTCGGTCGCCATGACCTGAAGGCGGCGTCCACGGTCCATACGAGCTTCGGCGAGCGCTTGGTCGCTGGCTTGCGCCACATGGGCGACCCGCAGCCGAACTTCGCCAACAGCTACGACACCGAGCTCTCCAAGAACGGTGAATACGCCTTCTTGGCGGCCTTCTGGGCCAACCAACTGGAGTGGAAGCGCTTCTATCCTTCGGCCCCGTCCGACCCCGTCGCCGGCCTTTCTAAGCGCCTGCAGGCTGACCGCCC
>JBEGRN010000079.1:0-6672 GCA_041180425.1 Verrucomicrobiota bacterium | reverse complement strand
TCGAAGGGCTTGTTCGCGTTGAACGCGTTGATGACGTAGTCGCGGTAGGGGAAGATGCGTTGGTTCTGGTCGCCGTGGAAGCCGACGGTGTCCGCGAAGCGGGCGATATCCAGCCACCACACGGCCATGCGCTCGCCGTAGTGCGGGGAAGCGAGCAGACGGTCGACCTGCTTTTCGTAGGCGTTCGGCGAGGCGTCCGCGAGGAAGGCCGCGAGTTCTTCCGGGGTCGGCGGCAGGCCGGTCAGGTCGAGCGAGAGGCGGCGGAGGAGCTTTTCCTTGGGGGCTTCCGGCGAGGCGGCGATTTTCTTGGCGGCTAGCTTCTCGCCGATGAACGCATCGATCGGATTACGCCCGCCGGGCGGTAGCGCGGGTACGGCGACGGGGTTCAGCGGGGTGTAAGCCCAGTGGGTTTCGTAGTTGGCGCCTTGTTGGATCCAGCGGCGGAAGAGCTCCTTCTGCGCGTCCGTCAGGGTCTTGTGCGACTCCTTCGCGGGCATCACGTCGTCCTCGTCCTTCGAGTAGAGGCGCTTGATGACTTCCGATTCGTCGGGCTTGCCCGGGACGATGGCGACAGCGCCGCTCTTCCCAGCCTTGAGCGCGGACTCACGCAGGTCCAGGCGGAGGTCGCCCTTGCGGGACTTCGCGTCGAAGCCGTGGCAGTGGAAGCAGGTGTCCGACATGATCGGACGGATGTCGCGGTTGAACCGGACGGTGTCGGCGGTAGGCTCGGCGGCTCCGAGGGTGGTCAGGCCGGCGAGGGCGAGGAGGCAAAGGGGGCGCAGGCGGGGCGACATGGCTAAGGGGTACTATGACAACCCTATAGAGGGGTTGTTTCAATGCCAATGGCAGCGGCGGGTGGGACGCCTTAGGGGGGGCGGCCCGTGGGCGCTTACGCGAGCAGGGGTTTCAGCACCTTGGCGGGCATGACGCCCGTGAGGCGCAGGTCCAAACCTTGGGATCGGACGGTCAACCGTTCATGGTTGAGGCCCATCTGGTGGAGCAAGGTGGCGTGGATGTCGCGCACATGGACGGGGTCCTTCACCGCGCCGAAGCCGAACTCGTCGGTCTCCCCGTAGGTCAGGCCCGGCTTGAAGCCGCCGCCGGCGAACCACATGGTGAACGCGTCGATGTGGTGGTTGCGCCCCGTGAATTCGCGGACCTCGCCCATCGGTGTGCGGCCGAACTCGCCGCCCCAGACGACAATGGTGTCCTCGAGCAGGCCACGGGCCTTGAGGTCCTTCACGAGCGCGGCGCAGGCTTGGTCGATGTCCTTGGCCTTGGCGGGAAGGTGTTTCTGCAGGTTCTCGGTGACGCCGCCGTGGTGGTCCCAATTGGTGTCGTAGAGCTGGACGAAGCGGACGCCGCGTTCGACGAGGCGGCGCGCGAGCAGGCAATTGCGGGCGAAGCTCGACTCGCCGGGATCCTGGATGCCGTAGAGGTCGAGCGTGGCCTTGGACTCCCCGCGGATGTCCATGAGCTCGGGGGCGCTGGTCTGCATGCGGTAGGCCATCTCATACGCGTTGATGCGCGCCGAGATCTCGTCGTCGCCGGTGGCCGCCAAGCGGCCGGCGTTGAGTTGGCGGACGGCGTCGATGACCTTGCGTTGCTCGGCTGCCGCGACGCCCGTCGGGTTGGTGAGGTTGAGGATGGGTTCGCCTTTGTTGCGCAGCGGCACGCCTTGATACGTGCTGGGCAGCATGCCGCTGCTCCAGAGGGAAGCGCCGCCACGTGGGCCGCGGGGCCCGCTCTGCAGCACGACGAAGCCGGGAAGGTTGGCGCACTCGCTGCCGAGCCCGTAGGTCAACCAAGAGCCCATGCTGGGCCGGCCGAAGAGGCCGCTGCCCGTGTTCATGAAGAGCTTGGCCGGCGCGTGGTTGAAGAGGTCGGTCCGGCAGGTCTTCACGAAGCAGAGCTCGTCGGCGATGCCCGCGGTGTACGGCAACATGTCGCTGACCCAGGCGCCGCTGGCGCCGTGTTGCTTGAACTTCTTGTCGTGGCCGAGGAGGTTGATGCGGTGGCTCGAGCCCATGAAGGCGAAGCGCTTGCCTTCGATGAAGCTGGCCGGGATCGGCTGGCCGTTGAGTTCGTTGAGCTTGGGCTTGTGCTCGAAGAACTCGAGCTGGCTGGGGCCGCCCGCCATGAAGAGGTAGATGACGTGCTTGGCCTTGGGTCGGAAGTGCGGCGCCTTGGGCGCGAGCGGGTCTGCGGTGGGCGTGGGTGTCTCGCGGGCCAGTAGGTCGCCGAGCGCGAGCGCACCGAGCCCCACGCCGCAGTCGCGGAGGAAGTGACGGCGGGTCCGTTGGGCGAGTCTGTGCAGGTCAGTCACGGGTGATGGTCTCGTCGAGGTTGAGGAGGGCGCGGGCGGCGGAGCGCGCGGAGAGCGGCTGGAGGACGGCGAGTTCCGCGGCGGTCGGAGCCCGTGAGGTGCAACGGCGGAAAGCCGCGGCGAGGCCGTCACGTTGGATGACCTTGGCCAGGGCGTCGGCGCACTCGATGAAGGCCGGGTCGTTGAGCAGGGTCAGCGCTTGTAGCGGGGTGTTGCTCCGGTTGCGGCGCGTGCAGGTGGCGAGGCCGTCAGGGGCGTCGAAGACGGCGTTCGCCGGCGGCGGGGTCACGCGGTAGGTGAAGGTATACAGGCCGCGGCGGTAGCGGTCTTCGCCTTGGCTGGTCTTCCATTCACGCTTCACCTGGCCCAGCGAAAGGACGCCTTCCGGGATCGGCGGGTAGACGGGCGCGCCGCCGACCTTGCGCGAGAGCAGGCCGCTGGCGGTCAGCGCGGCGTCGCGCACGAGCTCGGCGTCGAGGCGCAGGCGGGTCTGCCGGGCCAAGAGGCGGTTGTCCGGGTCCTGCGCAGCGAGTTCCGGGCGTCCTGCGGAATCCTGCCGGTAGGTGCGCGAGAGCACGATGGTGCGATGCAGGTGCTTCAGGCTCCAGCCATGTTCCTTGAATTCCAACGCGAGCCAGTCGAGGAGCTCGGGATGCGAGGGCGGCGTGCCTTGGGTGCCGAAGTCGTTCTCGGTCTCGACGAGGCCGCGGCCGAAGTAGGCCTGCCAGACGCGGTTAGCGGTCACACGCGCGGTCAAGGGGTTGTTGTCGGCGAAGAGCCAGCGGCCGAGCACCAGCCGATCGACGGCGGTCGTGCCGGCGGGCGGCGCGGGCAGGATGCCGGGAGTGCCGGGCGTGACTTCCTCCCCTGGGCGGGTGAAGTCGCCGGCGATCAGGAGGTGGGATTTGCGCGGGGTGGCGCGCTCCTTGAGCACGAGGGTCGTCGGGCCGCCGTTCAGGGTGTCGTTGAGCTCGTTGAGGCGACGATGGAGTTCCTTGAATTCGTCATCATCGGCGCCCGGACCGGCCGCGTAGAGCAGCGCTCGCTCGGAAGGCGTGCGTCGAGCCTCGGGCTTCTTCAGGGCGGCGCGGGCTTCCTTGGACAGCTTGCCTGCGATCTTGGCTGAGCCGGCTTCCCAGCGGCGGAATTCGTCCGCATGGCGGTTCAGCAACGTGGCGAGTTCGGCTTCGGTGGCCTTCAGTTCCTTCGTGAGCTTGGCTTCGTCATTGCCGAGGTCCTTCACCTTCAGGGTGGGTTCGTCCTGGTTATTGAAGATGGCGAAGAGGCGGTAGAAGTCCTTCTGGGCGATCGGGTCGAACTTGTGGTCGTGGCACTGCGCGCAGCCGATGGTGAGGCCGAGCCACACGGTGCCGGTCGTGCCGACGCGGTCGAAGATGCTGTCGACGCGGAACTGTTCGACGTCGATGCCGCCTTCCTGGTTGAGCAGGGTGTTGCGGTGGAAGCCGGTGGCGACGCGCTGGGCTTCGGTCGCGTTAGGCAGGAGGTCGCCGGCCAGCTGCTCCAGCGAGAAACGGTCGAAAGGCTGGTCGGCGTTGAGCGCCGTCACGACCCAGTCGCGGTATTTCCAGATGCTGCGCGGACCGTCGATGGAGTAGCCGTTGCTGTCGGCGTAGCGGGCTTGGTCGAGCCACCAGCGGCCCCAGCGTTCGCCGTAGGCGGGGCTGGCGAGCAGGCGGTCGACGGCGGCGCGGTAGGCGGCTTCAGGATCGCGTTGGCGGGCCGCTAGGAAAGCGTCGAGCTCGGCGGGCTCCGGAGGCAGGCCGGTGAGGTCGAGCGACACCCGACGCAGGAGTTTTTCGGGGCTGGCTTCCGCGGAGGGCTGGAGGTTCGCTTGGGCGAGGCGGCGGCCGATGAGGGTGTCGATGGCCGCCGGGCCTTGGACGGAAAGCGGGGGGCGGACGGGCGGTTGGAAGGCCCAGTGCGCTTCGTACGGGGCGCCGGCTTCGATCCAGCGTTTGATCTTGGCGAGCTGCGTGGGCGTCAACGCGGGCTTATGGGCCTCGGGCGGCGGCATGACGTCCTCGACGTCCTTCGTGACGAGGCGTTTCCAGAGTTCTGATTTCGCGGCGTCGCCGGGGACGATGGCGCGGACGCCGTCGTTCTCCGCCAGCGCGCCTTCGCGGGTATCCAGGCGTAGGCCGGCTTTCCGGTGCTTGGCGTCGAAGCCGTGGCAGGAGAAGCACTGCTCGGAAAGGATGGGGCGTATGTCGCGGTTGAAGCTGAGGTCAGTCGTCGCGCTCGGCGTCGCCGCGCCCGCGCCGGTGGCGGCGAGGATCGCAAGGAGCAAGGTGAGACGCTTCGGCATGGGAACAGGAACAAGATAGGGCTGGGCTGGCGACGATTTCAACGCCAATGCCCTGGCCGGCCGCAGGCTACCCGCCTGGTAATATCAATCATAAGCCCAGTCGTGGTCAGGGCCGCGGCGTCCAGTTGACCGCGTCGATGACGACGTAGCCGTTGGCGCCTTCGTTCGTGACGACGACCTGAGCGGTGTCGGTGAACTCGAAGGTGCCCAGCGAGCGAAGGTTGCCGGTCGCGGGGAGGGCGAGGTTGACGCGGATGGTCTCCTGGCCGTGCGCGTGCGACAGGCGGACCTGGGCATTGGTGGCGCGGTTGGCGTTGGGGACGACGGCGAGGAAGACCTCATACTTGCCGGGCTTGGGCAAGGCGGTGGCGAAGGTCGCCGAGGCCGGGCCGTGCTCGCCCTTGCCGTCGTGGCGGTAGCCGGAGCCGATGAAGCTGGCCGAGGCGACGCTCTCGGTCCAGGTGCCGGTGACCTTGGCGTCGGCGTCGTCGACGGTGACGCCAGGGAGTTCCTTGCCGTCGCGCTTCGTCGACTTGGGGCCGGCGGCGCGGTCGAGGATCTGCCCGTCGGCGAGCAGCTTGGCGCTGAGGTCGGCGTAGGGCACGTCTTGGACGGCGACTTGCTGGTCCAGGGCCATGGCGGCGGCGGTGGCCGCGGACTGGCCGAGGATCATGAACACGGGTTCCATGCGGATCGAGCCGTAGGCGATGTGCGTACAGCTCACGCAGACGGGTACGAGCAGGTTGGTGCACTCGGCTTTCTTGGGGATGAGCGCGCCGTATTCGATGGGGTAGGGGCGGCCAGGGTTCACCTGTACGTCGCCCTCGTTGCGCACGTAGGCCTTGCCGTCGGCGTCCTTCACCACGATGCGCTGCACGTTGTGGGAATCCATGTTGTACGAACCCATGCCCACGGAGCGCGGGGTCGGTATCTTGCGCTTGAGGTGGTTCTCGTTGACGACGACATCGGCGGTCATCCGGCGGGCTTCGCGGACGTAGATCTGGTGCGGCCAATGGCCGTTGTCGGTGAATTCATCCTTGGCTAAGCCCCACTGCGCGAAGCCTTCGCGGATCTTCGCGGGCACCGCAGGGTCGTTGGCGAGGAAGTAGAGGTATCCCTGTTGGTACTGGCGATGTTCCGCGATGATCTCGCGGCGGCGCTCGTAGGAGGCGTCCGGGTAGTCCCAGTTCATGCCGATGTTGTCGGTGCTGAACGGGCCATGGTTATTGGTGTCGGTCTTGGCGTTGGGGATCAGGTCGAACTTGCCGAAAACGTGCGTCGAGCCTTGGGCCAAGGCGCGGGCCAGCAGGGCGTATTGCTTCGGGTCGTAGCCCGGCGGCCGGGGAAAGGGAACCCGGTTGGCCTCGACCTTGGTCAGGCACATGCGGAAGTTGTAGGCCTGGATCTTCTTGTCGCCGTCGCCGTCCTTGCCGCCCACGGGGATGTCCTGGATGCGTGGGAGGAGGCCTGACTTCGGGTCGCCTTCGATGACGTAGGGGTCGATCTTGCCGGCGAACTGGTGCGACTTGGCATGGCCGAGCTGGATGCCGTTGAGGGTCTCGTCGAAGGCGGCGTTGGCTTCGCGGCCAACGGTGTAGCTCACGCCGGCGGCGGCCATGAGGTCGCCTTCATAGGTGGCGTCGATGAACATGCGGCCCGCGAAGCGGCGCCGGCTCAAGGTCGTGATGGCCACGATGCGGCCGTCCTTCTTCTCGACGCCATGGGCGCGGTCGAGCCATTCGTCGCGTTCGACGATGAGCTGGAATTCCTTCACGTAGTCCTCGAAGACCTTCTCGGCGACCGAGGGCTCGAAGATCCACATCGTGCGCTCGCTGGCGTCCATCGCCACGGTGCCTTGGCCTTTGTTGCCGAACTTCTCCTTGGCTTCGTGCCGCCAGGCGCTGGGCTGCTGGTAGGCCTGCCAGACGCGGTGGTAGAAGTCGCGCGAGAGCCCGCCGATGACGGACTTGTCGCCGGAATCGGTGAAGCCTAGGCCACCGCTGGAGAGGCCGCCGAGGTG
>JBEGRN010000078.1:0-6684 GCA_041180425.1 Verrucomicrobiota bacterium | reverse complement strand
AGGCAGTTCTCGTAGCTCGGGGCGACGAACGGGCTGCCTTCGCTGGTGGCGAGGGGCAGCGCGATGACGCCGGAGGTCTTGTAGCCGATGCCCGAGTAGCCGACGGCGGCGATGTCCGCCGAGACGCCTTGAACCACCGAGGAAGAACCCGGCTGCTCCTTGACCGAGCTCTTGAAGTCACCGTTCTTCAGGGCGTTCTCCTTGAAGAAACCGTAGGTGCCGGAAGCCGAGTTGCGGCCGAAGACGGAGACCGTCTTGCCGGCGAGGGCGCCGGTCGCGCCGACGTTACCCCAAGTGGCGACGTCTTGGCCGCCGCGCTTGCGGGTCGAAGAGAAGATCCCGTCAACCTGGGTCATGGTGAGACCCTTGATCGGGTTGTCCTTGTGGACGAAGACAGCGAGGGCGTCGATGGCGACGGCGACCTTGGTGGGCTTATGGCCGAACTTGCCGGCGAAGCCTGCGATCTCGCTGGACTTCATCTCGCGGCTCATCGGCCCGAGCTGGGCGGCGCCGGAGGTGATGGCGGGCGGAGCGGTGCCCGAACCCTTGCCTTCGACCTGGACGTTGACGTTCGGGTACTTGGCCTTGAAGCCTTCGGCCCAGAAGGTCATCAGGTTGTTGAGCGTGTCCGAACCCACGGAGTTCAGGTTGCCGGAGACGCCAGCGGAGACCGCGTAGTCGGGGAGCTTGGCGTCCACCAGCGAGGTGGACTGCTGAGCCGACGCAGCAGAGGCCGCGAAGACCAGAAGGGCGAGGGACTTGAGGGAGGTGTTCATGGGTGGAATGCACAGGCATCATCCCACACCATTGTTACGGTTTCGTGTCAGCCGGGTGTTTGTTCGGCAATACGCCCCCACCCTCCCTTGGCCTCAGGGGGTCTTTAAAAACTCCGAAATCAAGGCATTCGAGCGGGCTTCAGCCTGTTCCAGCGGGATCCCTTCAGGCAAACCCGGGCGCTTGTGGCCGGACTTGGACAGCCAGGCGTTGCGCAGCAAGGTCATGCTCTGGGTCAGGGGCTTGCTCTTAGCCTGATCCGCGAACGCGGTGCGGGCCTCCCATTTCATCATCGGCGCCAAGCCCTCCCAGACTGCCTTCGCCAGCATGCGATGGCCTTCGTCGCCCGGATGGATGCCATCCTTGGCGAAGACAAACTTCGGGTCTGCTTTCTTGGCGGCGGCGATGCTGGTGAGCACCTGCGTGCGCACATCGATGACTTGCCAATTGAAGCGGCGCTGCTGCACCAACCACGCTGCATACGCCGCCATCACTTGATCGTACTCCGCCGCATCGGGGTGCTTGTCGACGCCGTAAGGAGTCGGCGTCAGCAGCACGACCTTGGCCCCGGCCTTCAGGCACTCGGCCCGCACGCTCGTCAACCCGTCGCGGAAAGCCTTGAAACGCACTTCATCCAACGGCTGGTAGATGCCATCGTTGATGCCGTAGGCGACGAGCACCAACGTCGGCTTATAGGCGGCGAGCACGCGGCCCAAGCGTTCGTGGACATCGGGACGCACGAAGCTGCCGCCGGCATGGCCCGGCTCCGACAAGCCCGAGGCCGTTTCACTCGGCACAGCCAGATTGGCGATAGGGATGCGGGCCAAACCACGCTGGGCGCGGATGGCGGACTCCACATGGACGACCCAGCGGCCGTCGTAGGTGATGCTGTCGCCGAGGAAAAGCACGCGGGGCTCCTCTTGGTCCGCCCGCAGGACGACCAGACCCCATACGCACCAGCTCAGCAACAAACGAAGCATCCCCGTAAAATGACAGGGCGCAGGAGGCCGGGAAAGGGGAAAACGGACGAGTTATTAACGGACGTCGGCAGGCATCTTCGCGCTTCTCCCCGAGCCCAAGGTTGGCATTATCCCCTCCCCTGAGCTCCCCCATCCACATCAAAGGCGCCCGTACCCACAACCTGAAGGATGTGGAACTGTCCCTCCCGCGTCACCAGTTGACGGTCATCACGGGTGTCAGCGGCTCGGGCAAGTCCTCCTTAGCCTTCGATACCCTGCACGCCGAGGGCTCGCGGCAGTACCTGGAATCGCTGTCCGCCAAGGCCCGCGGGCTGCTGGAAGCGGTTTCCCGGCCGGACGTGGACTTTATCCGCGGGCTGTCACCGGTGGTGGCGATCGCCCAGCGCACCGGGGGGAACACCAACCCTCGCTCGACCGTCGCGACGCTGACGGAGATCGCGGACCACGCTCGACCGCTCTGGATCCTCGCGGGCGAACGCACCTGCCTCCAAGACGGGCACCCGGTCCGCCGGCGCTCGCTCGACGACAACCTGCAGGCCCTCGCAAGCATCCCCGCCGGCACGCGGCTCATGGTCATCGCTCCCGTGGCGAAGGACAAACCCTCGGTCTTGCTCGAGGCGGCTGCGGACCTTGGGCGCCGTGGCTTCACCCGCCTCCGCGTGGACGGCAAGGTGGTCACCTTGGAAGAAGCCGAAGGCGTGCTCAAAGGGCGCGATGCGCTGACCTTGGAAGTCGTCGTCGACCGCATCGTCGCGGGACCCGACCAACGCAGCCGGCTGGCCGACTCGCTGGAACTGGCCTTCCGCGAAGGCCGTCACCGGGCGCTGGTCTTGGCGGAGACCGCCGGCGGCCTCTGGCAGGAACACCCGCTCTCGTTGCACCTCGCGTGCGAACATTGCGGCGAGACCTACGAAACGCTCCACCCCCGCGCCCTCTCGCACAACCATCCTAGCGGCGCCTGCCCGGAGTGCAGTGGATTGGGGCGGCAGCTGCGCTTCCAAGAAGGCCTCGCGATCCTCGACGACTCCCTCTCGGTCGACGCCGGCGTGGTCAAACCCTGGAAATGCGGCACACGCAAGGTGCTCATCCGACGCAACGCGCTCACGCGGGCGCTGGCCGAGCAGATCCCCTTCGACCTGAAGAAGCCGTGGAAGGACCTGCCCGCGACCACGCGCTCCATCCTGCTCCACGGCGACCCCAAGCGCACCTACCTACTGCCGCCCGTCAAGGGCCGGAAGCCTGTCGACACCTTCTGGCACGGCATGTTTGCGGAACTCGAGCACGCCTTCCGCACCACGACCGGAGAATCGCTGCGCCAGCGCCTGCTGCATTTCCAAGCCGGCTCGACCTGCACCGGTTGCCAAGGCAAGCGCCTCTCGCCCGCCGCGCTCTCGCTCCGGCTCGCCGGCCTCAACATGGCCGACTTCCTGGCGCTGACGATCCCCGACGCCCTCGCCTTCACGAAAGCCTTGGCGACGCACCCTGCGGTGATTCCCGCGGAAGAAGCGCGGCGCGGCTTGGAACAACGACTGAACTTCCTGAACGAAGCCGGCCTCACCTACCTCACGCTCGACCGAGAAGTCGGGTCGCTCTCCGGCGGCGAAGCCCAACGCGTCCGCCTGGCGACGCAGCTCGGCCTCGGCCTCGTCGGCGTGACCTACGTCCTCGATGAACCCAGCATCGGCCTGCACCCGTCCGACCACGGCCGCCTGATCGGGTCGTTGAAAGGCCTCCGTGACCTCGGCAATACGCTCGTCGTCGTCGAACACGACCGCGACATGATGCTCGCGGCCGACCACTTGGTCGAGATGGGCCCAGGGGCAGGCGTCCAAGGGGGCCGCGTCATCTTCACCGGCACGCCCACCGCCTGCGGGCAACACGCGACCTCGCGCACCGGAGCCTACCTTTCGGGACGCGCCACCCTCGCGGGGCTGATTAAGAAAAAACCGGTGGGCAAGACCCACCTCGTCGTGAAAGGGGCGACTGAAAACAACCTCAAGGACGTCACCGCGCGTTTCCCCGTCGGCAACCTCACGGCCGTGTGCGGCGTCTCCGGCTCCGGCAAGAGCACGTTGGCCATCGACATCCTTTCCGCGGCCGCCGCCCGCAAGATCAACGGCGCCAAGCTCGTCCCTGGCCGGCACGCCGGCATCGAGGGGCTGGACAAGATTGTTGCTTTCACCTCCGTCGACCAAGAACCCATCGGGCGCAGCCCCCGCTCCAACCCGGCGACGTTCACCGGCATCATGGACCTCTTGCGCGACCTCTGGGCGGCGTTGCCACTGGCGAAGGTGCGTGGGTACGGCGCAGGACGCTTCAGCTTCAACGTGCGCGGCGGACGCTGCGAAACCTGCGCCGGCGAAGGCTCCGTCGCGCTCGACATGCAGTTCCTGGGCGAGACGTTCGTGGATTGCCCGAGCTGCGCCGGCCGACGCTTCAACCGCGAAACCTTGGAGGTGCGCTTCAAAGGTTTGAGCATCGCCGACGCGTTGCACCTGACGGTCAGCGAGGCCGTGGAAGTCTTCAAAGCCCAGCCCCGCTTGGCCGAAAAGCTGCGCACGCTGGAAGAAGTCGGCCTCGGCTACCTCAAGCTCGGCCAAGCCGCCAACACGCTGTCCGGCGGCGAAGCCCAACGCCTGAAGCTCGCCTCGGAGCTCTCCCGCCGCGACCACTCGGGCCGGCTCTACGTCTTAGACGAACCCACCACTGGCCTGCACTGGGACGACATCGCCAAACTACTCAAACTCCTCGAACGCCTCCGGGACGCCGGCGCGACCCTCATCGTGATCGAGCACCATGCCGACGTCATCCTGGCGGCCGACTGGGTGCTGGAACTTGGACCGGTCGGCGGGGCCCAGGGCGGCCAACTGGTCTATGAAGGCGAGCCGGCTGGATTGCTGCGTTGCCAGGCCTCGCCGACTGGGCGAGCCCTCCAGCCCCACTGATCTCAACCACCGGTCGGCGAAGGATTGGTCTGAGCCTGCCGCTCGAGCACCTCTTGCGTGACCTGCTGGACCCTCTGCTCGGACGGCGCCACCACGGGCGTCGGTCCGGAAGAAGACCCGACGCTCGGAGCGGTCGGCGCGAGCGGCGCAGGCTTAGGGACCAAAGGTAGAACCGGTTCGGAGGCAGGATCAAAGACGACTCCCTTGAGGCGCAGGTCCACTTCGCCGCTCTCCATCTTCAGCTTCTCCAAGACGACTTGGGTCGGCGAGGCCAGGTCGGAAGTCACCAGCAACTTGTTGTTCGCCTCGACCGTGAGCGGCTTGGCGCGGCCCTTACCAGCAGGCGTGAACTGCAAAGACCCAGCCAACACCAACGTCTGCGCCATCAGTTCACCGCCGGCGGCGCGTTCAAAACTGAGTTCGTAGACCCCTTCACGCGCCAAGTCGGAACGGCCTTGGGGCGTGCGTACCGACACCAAGGAGCGTGCCTGCAAGGGCGGGCAAACCACCGTGACCCGACCGCTCCCTAACGACAAATCGACGACCGAGCCGTCCTCCGGCAATTCCCCCGCCTCGCGGCGCCGGGAAGGCGACGGCATCTTTACCTGCCGGAACATGGACAGACGCAACCGGGACCCTGAGGCCACCAGGATGCGAACGCCGTTGGAGAACAACAGTTCGGCAGACCCGTCCGCCGACGTCGCCAACTCGTCGTCTTCGCGAAGGACGTCGCCAGCCGTCAAGGGCCGGACCACCTGATCAGCGGAGGATTGGGCGGTGATGGCGCCTTTCAGCCCAGCCAACTCGACTTGACCGCGGACCAGTTCGGCGCGCACGGCGACCAGAGACAACAACAGCAGGAGGATCGGTTTCATGCCCCCGTAGCCTTGAACAAGGACGCCCAGCGTCCACCGCCATATAGTAGAGTCTATAACCTAACCTAAACTGAAGCGAAACCCCTACCGTAAAGCCGCTTGCATCAGCGCCGCACAAGCCGCCAAGTCCGCCGATTCCGCGTCCGTAAACTCATAGGGAGACATCTTGCCGATGCCGAGCACGCCCACGACCTGACCCGCAGGCGTAACAATCGGCACGGCGAGGGCGCCTTGCACGTTGGTCTTGCGCGCGTCCGGCTTGGCGACGCCGCCGAGGTCTTCCTGCAGGTTGCAGAGCTGGACCGCCTCCTTGCGCTGCGCGGCGCAACCAGCGATGCCTTTGCCGAACGGGATATTGTCGATCTTCGGCAACAGCATCGGCAGGACTTGGGGCGGGATCCCTTGGTGAGCGATGAGCACGAGCAGACCGGTCTGCGGGTCGGTGCGATGGATGGTGCCGGTGACGCAGCCGAAATTCTGGAGGACTTGGGCCAAGACGGCGTCCCAAGCGGGCTGCGCCGTGAGCAGAGCGGAGAGACCTTGCGTAGGAGTTGCCATAGAAGATTAGACAGCCCGGCGGGCCAGGCGTTCCTTGAGCCAGACCAAGCCGGTGGCCTCGTCGGCGAAGACCCCATCCAACTGGGCCTCAAACGCTTCATCGAGCACTTCCGAGAACCAGCCGGCCGGCTTATGTCCTGCCGCGATGAGGTGACGCCCCAAGAGGATGCGCTTGGGGATCGAGGCTTGGACGTGGAGTTTCGCGGCCATCTCCATCAGCCACACGCCTTGCGGCGAAGGCTCGTGCCGCCATTCCTGGTTGCGGCCCTTGCGGTCGGCGGAGTCGACGCGGATGAGCCGGTCGATGCGCCCGACCTTGTTGGCGAGGCGGCGGACGGCGCCCTCTCCAGCCTGCGCCTTATGCAGTTCATGGGGCTGGGCATGCCAGCGCACGAGCGGCAGCACGGCCTCGATCAACTTCACCTCGCGCGTGACCTGGGCCAGGAACGCCTCCGCCAAAGGCACGCTCGCGGCCTCGTGGCCATAGGCGTGCCAGCGGCCATCGGCTTCCTTCTTGGTCGTCGTGGCCTTGCCGAGGTCGTGCAGCAGGAC
>JBEGRN010000077.1:0-6731 GCA_041180425.1 Verrucomicrobiota bacterium | reverse complement strand
TGCGTGCCAGCCCAGTCGGCGGCGATCTTCGCGCCGGCTTTGCCGAGCGTGCCGACCACGGTCTCCAAGGTCTGCTTCGTCGGGTCGTAGGCGCGGATAGCGTGGTTCTCCGTATCGACAATCAGCACGCGGCCTTTGCCGTCCATACAGACGTATTTCGGCCCGTTGAGCTGGGCATCGGCCGCCGGGCCGTGGTCGCCTGCGCTCCCTTTCTTGCCGGCGACATTCACCACGGTCTGCAGCTTGCCGTCTTTCAGCGCGACCAAGGAGTTGCCTTCGCGCTGCACGATGTAGACGGTGCCGTCCTTCGCCACGCAGGCGGCGCGCGGGCCGTTAAGGGGCGAGGTCAACGCGGGCGAGCCAGCGTCGGCGATGCCGCGCTTGCCGTTGCCGGCGATGGTCTCGATCCGCTGTGTCGCGAGGTCGATGCGGCGGACGCGCGAGTTGCCGAGGTCGGCGATGACCATGGACTTCCCGTCCGGCGACAGCGAGCAGCAGAAGGGGCTGTTGAACTTGGCCTGCGCGGCGGGACCGCCGTCACCGGCGAAGCCCACCTCGCCCGTGCCGGCGAACGTCGTGGCCGCGTGGGTCTTGGGGTCGAGGCGGACGATGCGGTTCTGGAAAGTATCGGCGACGTAGAGCGAGCCATCGGGAGCGACGGCGATATCGTGCATGCCATTGAAGACGGCGGGCGCGAGGTCCTTGGCCTTGGCCGGGGCCGGCGGTTGCGCGCCCTTGGGGCCGCTGTTCCAGCGCACGCCGGCGATGGCGTGGATCTTGCCGTCGAGGACTTCGAAGACCTGGTTGCCGGGCGTGAACTCGACGCCGTAGAGTTTGCCTTGCGCATCGAAGTCGACGCTGAAGGGTTCGCCGAGCTTGTCCGCGCCGGCTGCGGGCAGGACTTCTACGGCCGCGAGCGGCAAGGTGGCCAGGCAGAGTAGGGCAAGGAGGGCGGGGCGGGGGCGCATAGTTCCTTCATAAAACTTGGGCACGGTCTGTCCAGCATCCAGCGGATGGAATTATGGTTCGACCCCCGCTCCGGCGGGCTTACCGTGGGTCTCTCCGCCATGGCCGACCTACCTAAGATCTTCGAAGACCTTTTGGCCCTCGCCGTCGAGAACGCCGCCAGCGACGTGCACCTGAAGGCTGGTCGTCCGGCCCTGATGCGCGTCTCCGGCCAATTGGTCGAGGCCGAGATGGCCCCTTTGACGGCCGACCAGCTCAACGCCTTCATCGACGCCTCGCTGCCGGCGCGTTTCCGCGAACGCTGGGTCCGCGATAGTCAGGTCGACTACTCGTTTGACCGGATGGCCCAAGGGAAGGGGCGTTTCCGCGTGAACGCCTTCCTGCAGCGCAACCAGCCCGCCGCCGTGCTCCGCTTGGTCAAGGTCAAGCCGCCCCAGTTCGACGAGCTCAACCTCGATGCCAAGACGATGCTCAAAGCGCTCGAGCTCATGGAGGGGCTCGTGTTGGTCTGTGGCCCGACCGGTTCCGGCAAGAGCTCGACCCTCGCCGCCATGCTGCGGCACGTGAACGAAACCTCGGCCTTGCACGTCATCACGCTCGAGGACCCTGTGGAATACGTCTACGCGGATGAACGCAGCTCCTTCAGCCAACGCGAGGTCGGCATCGACGTGGAGTCCTTCCCGATGGGTCTGCGCGCGGCTCTGCGCCAAGACCCCGACGTCATCCTGGTCGGCGAAATGCGCGATAAGGAGACCTTCGAGACAGCGCTGCATGCCGCCGAAACCGGCCACTTGGTGCTCTCGACCTTGCACGCCGGCACGGCCCAGCAGGCCGTCCAGCGGCTGTTCGAGTTCTTCCCCGCCGAGCAGTTGTCCTTGGCCCGCCGCTCCATCGCGGCTTCGCTCAAGGCCGTCCTTGTGCAGACGCTCGTCCCGCGCCTCGACGGCCAAGGCGTGCTGCCGGCGATGGAGGTCTTCATCGTCGACCCTCTGGCCAAACGCCTGCTCGCCGACGGCCAGTTCGAGCGTGTGCCCGAACTCGTGGAAGGCGGGGCGGACGTCGGTTCGCGCCCGATCAACCAGGACTTGGTGCGGTTGGTGCGCGCCGGCAAGGTCAGCAAGGCCGCCGGCCTCGCGGCCTCGCCGAACCCGAAGGCCTTCGAGATGAACCTGTCGGGCATCTCGATCCAATCCGGCCGCATCATCCAGTGAGCGCCCCGTTGACCCTCGCGCTGCGCGAACTGGGCGGCGAAGGCCCGCCGTTGGTCGTGCTGCATGGCCTGCTCGGTTCTTCGCGCAATTGGCAATCCGCCGGCGTGGCCTTGGCGGAGCGTGGCTATCGCGTGCTCGCGCCGGACCTCCGTAACCATGGCTCTTCGCCGTGGGGCGATGACTGCGGCTATGCGGCCTTGGCCAGCGACGTCGTGGCGCTGCTGGAGAAACTAGCGCTCGGCCCGGTACACCTCATGGGGCACAGCATGGGCGGCAAGACCGCCATGCGGCTTGTCCTGGACCGACCGGACCTCGTCTCCCGCCTGACCATCGTCGACATCGCCCCGCGCGCCTATGGCGACCGCGTGCGCGTCGAGTTCGCGGCCATGAGCGCCTTGGACCTCACGGCCATCCAGACGCGCAAGGACGCGGATGCGTTGCTGACCCCGTTGGTCGCCGATTGGGGGATGCGCCAGTTCATCCTGACGAACCTGGGCCAGGACGCCGAAGGCCGTTGGCGCTGGACGGTGAACCGCGAGGCGTTGACCGCCGCCATCCCCGAGATCCTCGGCAACCCGGTCGGGCTGGATGAAACCTGGGCCGGCCCCACGCGCTTCATCCGCGGCGGGAAGTCGGGCTATGTGCGCGACGAGGACCTGCCGCTGATCCGCGCGCATTTCCCGCAGGTGGATTTCGTCACCTTGCCGGAGAGCGGGCATAACCCGCACTTCGACGCCAAGGCTGGTTTCGTCGACGCCGTCTGCGGCTGATCAAGGCAGCACATTCCGGCTGGTCCAGCGCGCCAGCCAGCGGGCCAGCCAGGCGGCGAGCAAAACCAAGGGGCCGTAGACGACGAGCCTGCGCCAGCCGCGCCTTTGCCACCAAGGCAGGTCTTCGTTCTTGATTGTTCGGTCCACCTCAATCAACGGCGATTCATCTCCGCCGATGAGCATCGCCCAGCGTGGCTCCTGGTTCTCCAGGCGTTCGTCCACCAACCAGAGGATGACCGTGTGCGGGCTATTCTCGGGCAGCCGGAACGTGAACTTGCGGGGCATCACGTTGGCCCGGGCGGTGAGCTTCAGCAGCGTGTAGGACTTCGCCAGCTCCTCGGGCGTATGGCCGAGCGGGGCGGCGGGATCGAGGCGGTCGTCGACCCCGAGCTCGACCTGGTTCGCCAAGGTCAGGAAGTCCGTGTTCGCTTTGCCGTCATGCACCAGCAGCAGGCCCTTGGTCTCGCGAACGAGGTCCTCCTGGGTCTTGATGCGCGGGTTGGCTTCCGCATCGGCGGTAATCCGCACCGTCACGCGGTTGTCGGCCCCGACGGTGCACTTCGCCAGCAGCCATTCGCCGTTATGGGCGGACGCAAACAGGGGGAGCCACAAGGCTCCCCCTAGCAGGCAGGCTTGGCGCAGGCCGCGGATCACTTGGCGTCCCAGCGGAGCACGCGACCGAACTGGTTCCACTCGGTCTCGAGGATATTGCCCTTGCCGTCGAAGGTGATGCCGTGGGGCGAGGTCACGATGCCGGTGCGCCAGGCCTCGGGCTTCACGCCGGGGGTGTTGGTCTGGCCCTTGGTGTCGTTGGCGCCGAGCTCGGCGACCATCTTGCCTTCCTTGTCCCAGACGGACACGCGGCCGGCGATCTCGGCGACGCACATCAGGTCGCCATGGAACGAGGCGGACGACGGGTTGCGCAGGCCCTTGTCGGCGATCATCTGCGGGTGGGTGCCGTCGAGGTCGAGGTGGAACATGCGGTTGTTGCCGCGGTCGAGGCAGAGCAGGCGGGCCGGCGAGTAGCGGTTGTCGACGAAGACCTTGTGGGTGTTGGCGAAGGCCTTGTCGTTCACCTTCTGGGCGGGGCCGCCGAAGACCTGCTTGAACTTGCCTGCCTTGTCGAACTGGAAGATCCAGCTCTTGCCGTAGCCGTCGACGATGTAGATGTCGCCGTTGGCGGCCACGTCGCAGTTGGTCAGCTTGAGGGCGTTCTTGCCGTCCTTGGTCTTGCCTTGGGCGGCGGGGAAGTCGTCGGGCTTGATCTCCAGCACGATGGTGCCGTCGAGCTTGCACTTGATGAAGCGCTGCTCGTTGAGGACGGCGGCGAAGATGAACTCGCCTTCGTCGGTCTTGCGGATGACGAAGCCGTGGAGGGAGTTGGGCAGCTTGAGGGCCTTCACGAACTTGCCGGTCTGGTCGTAGACCTGGAGGCCGGCGTCCTTCTCCTGTACGCTGACGTAGATGAGGCCGGCCGAGTCGACGGCGATTTCGCCGTGGCCATTGCCGATGGTCTTGCGGCCTTCGGCGGGCTTGATGAAGTCAGGCACGAGTTCGTACTTGGCTTCGGCGGCGAAGGCCCCGGCGGCGGCGACCAAGAGGGCGAGGGTAGGGAGGAGCGGGCGCATAGGGGTAGGCGATTGTTAAGGCCGCCCGGTGGGGGCTGGCAAATTTGAAATGCGGCCAAGGCTTGCAACCCGGCGGTCTTTAAGGTGTCTAGGATTTACCCCTATGCGCTCCCTCCGCTTCCTCTCCCTCCTGGCCTTGGCCCTCACGGCCACGCTCCGCGCCGCCGATGCCCCTGCCTCCGAGCCGGTGCCCAAGGCCGACTTCGTTTCCGCCTTCAACGGCAAGGACCTGACCGGCTGGAAGGACGCCCAGGACAACAAGTATTGGAAGGTCGTGGACGGCGTGCTCGTCGGCGAGAACGACGAGAAGATGAAGGGCAACATGCTCTACACCGAGAAGGCCTACGGCGACGTCATCGTCTCGCTCGAGTGCCGTTTCAGCGGTGAGATCGACAGCGGCATCATGGTCCGCCGCGACAAGGCCGGGAAGAAGGACATGCAGATGCAGATCGGCGTCTCCCGCAGCCTGAAGAAGGACATGACCTGCGCTTTCTACGTCGGCAAGTACCCCGAAGCCGGCTGGGCGCCCAAGGTTGAGAAACTCTGGAAGAAGGATGGCTGGAACCAGATCGTCTTCCGCGCCAAGGGCGACACCTACACCGTCTGGCTCAACGGCGAGCAGGTCTCGCAGCTGACCGACCCCGCCTACCCGACCCCTTATTCCGTGGGCCTGCAGATCCACCCCGGCCTCAAGATGAAGGTCGAGTACCGCAACATCCAGTTGGCGGAAATCAAGTAAGCCTCCGCAGAGGATTACGGACATCGGGCGAGGGCGACCTCGCCCGTTTTATTGTCGTCCAAAAGAGACTCGCAGGTGGCCGCCCGCGTTTTAGGGTGAGCACATGACTCCGAACCCCGGGAGCTCCCCCCGCACGCCCTCCCGCCGTGCTTTCCTGCTGACGAGTGGCGCTTTCGCGCTCGGTTGCCTGCCGTTTGTCGGCCGCGCCGCCGACGCCAAGGCTCCCGCCGCCAAGCCGAAGGCCAATCCCTACGCGGACGCCGTGTTCGTCGACGGTGAGCCGCCCCTGCCGGCCGAAGGCTCCTTCACTTTCGCGGTCCTGCCCGATACTCAGTACTATTCCGAAAAGTATCCCGAGACCTACCTCGCGCAGACCCGCTGGATCGTCGAGCAGCGCGAACGCCGTCGCATCGCGGGCGTCTTCCACCTCGGCGACATCACCAACCAGAACACCGTCCCGCAGTGGACCAATGCCCGCAAGGCCATGCAGGTCCTCATGGATGCGCAGGTGCCGATGTGCCTGGTGCCGGGCAACCACGACTACGGCCTGCGCGGCGGCTGCAACGACCGCACGACCATGATGTCGGATTTCTTCCCCGTGAAGGAGTTGGCCGCGGCCAAGCATTGGAAAGGCACTTACGACAAGGAGCCGGAACGTTCCGAGAACAGCTGGCATTTCCTCGAGGCCGGTGGCCGCAAGTTCCTGATTCTGTGCCTCGAATTCGGGCCCCGCAACGACGTCGTCCGCTGGGCCAATGAGGTCGTCGCGGCGCACCCGGACCGCGAGGTCATCCTCCTGACGCACGTCCTGATCTACCACGACGAGACCCGCTATGATTGGAAGAAGTTCGGGGCCAAGCAGGACTGGAACCCCCATGCCTACGTCTTGGCGAAGCAGGGTGGGGATGATGTCAACGACGGCGAGGAATTGTGGGCCAAGCTGCTTTCTCGGCACGAGAACTTCCTGCTCACCCTCAACGGCCACGTCCTCGGCGATGGCCTCGGCCGCGTCGTCACCTCGACCGCCAAGGGCCACGCCGTCCCGCAGGTCCTCGTCAACTTCCAGATGAAGCCCAACGGCGGCGACGGCTGGCTGCGCCTGATCGAGATGCGGAAGGACGGCACCATGCAGACCTACGACTATTCGCCGACGCGGAAGCAGCTGAACGCCTCGAAGCAGAACCAGTTCAGCATCCCCTGGGCGTAGGCCGGCGGCGCCGCTTACTTGGCGTCTTTCTCTTCGGCCTTCTCGCGGAGGAGGTAGGTGTCGAGGAGGAGGCGGAGGCGCTGTTGCTCGCTGCCGCGGAGCTGGGGCTCAAGCTGCGTGCGTTCGATCTGCTGACGACGCCAGGCCTGATGCAGGGCGTCGTTGGAAATCCACTCGCTCAGGCGGAAGGGGGCCGGGATCGCCGGGACG
>JBEGRN010000076.1:0-6760 GCA_041180425.1 Verrucomicrobiota bacterium | reverse complement strand
CCAGACGCGGTGGTAGAAGTCGCGCGAGAGCCCGCCGATGACGGACTTGTCGCCGGAATCGGTGAAGCCTAGGCCACCGCTGGAGAGGCCGCCGAGGTGTTTGTCGGGGCTGATGACGATGACGGACTTGCCCATCTTCTTTGCTTGGACGGCGGCGATGACGGCGGCGGAGGTGCCGCCGTAGATAACGACGTCATAGGTGGGCTGCGGCGCTTCGGCGAAGAGTGCCAGCGGGAGGGCGAGGAGGAGGGCAAGGAGACGAGGCATGGAAGGGGTGAAAATAGGGGGATGGGGGATGGGGGATAGGGGATGGGGGATAGGGGATGGGGGCTAGGGGGTGGGGGATAGGGGATGGGTCGGCAGGGCTTATTTCATGGCCTTAAGGACGGCGCTGCCTTCGATCGTATTGTTGTTCATGAGTACGACCCGCACGGTGTCCTGTGAGGCTATGACCTGGATGGCGGAATGGTAACCCGCGGTGGCGCCGTCGTGCGCATAGATGCGCCGCTCAGGTGGGCCGACCAAAAACGCGCCTAGTCCGACCTTTCCGCCCGCAGCGTTGGCATCGGCATGCGGTTGCAGCGCCAGCGTGATCGCTTCCTTGAGCGGCGTGCGTTCGGGGTGGGCCAGGGCTTGGCCGAACTTTAGCATGTCTGCTGCGGTGCTCCGCAGGCTGCCGGCAGGAGCGAAGGCTTGGAAGGTCGTCACGGCCCCGGGTTTATCTCCGCTGTAAGGCGGCGCCAAGGTCCCGAGGCTGGGGAGATGGCTCGGCTGCGTGTGGCTCAGGCCAAGCGGACGGCAGACTTTCGCGAGGACGCACTCCGTCCAGGTCTGTTGGTATTGCTTAGCCACTAGATGCCCTAGCAAGGCGACGCCGATGTTGGAGTAGCTGCAGGCGTGCGGGCCCTCTTTCGGCAGTTTCACTTGAGCCAGCCAAGCCAGCATCTGCCCATCGTCATACTGGGCGTAGCCCTGGAAGCCGTTCGCGAAATTATTCGGCATGCGCGGCAGGCCGCTGGTGTGAGTGGAGAGTTGCCGCAGGGTGATGCGTCCGACTCGTTCGTCGGCGAAGCGGAAGTCGCGGCCCACGAGCTCGGCGACGGTCGTGTCGAGCGTCACTTTCTTCTCTACCACGGCTTCGGCCAGCAGGAGGCCCGTGAAGAGCTTCGTGAGCGACGCGATCTCGAAGACCAGCGTTTCGGGGGCTTGCGTCGCGTCGGGTGACCGGCCGGCAAGGGCGAAGCGAGTGCCTTGCGGCGTTTGTTCAGCCGTGACGATGCAGCCGGCGGGGAGCTGGGCCACCGAGGCTTCGGCGGCTTCGGCCAAGGTCTTGGCGCCCGCGATTTGGCAGACGAGGCTAGCAGCAACGATGGCGAGCGCCTGGCGCATCTTAGCGGGCCGCCGCTTGCTGGCGGATGAATTGGACGATCGCCTTGTGGCCGGGGTCCTCGGCAAAGCGGAGGTTATGGCCGATGGAGCCGTGGTCGGTGTCCGTCACCTTGAGCGAGGTGGTCTCGACATGCCCGGCGCCCTTGAGCATCGCGAGGAGGAACTGGTTTTCCTCGGCCCGTCCGGTCATGTCGTGGTCGGAATAGAGGGTCAGGATTGGCGGGAGCGTCTTCTGCACGTGGAAGGCGGGCGCGGCTTCATCCGACGTCACGCTGTAGCGGCCTTGGCCGCGTTCTTCACGGATGGTGTAATGCGTGAAGACTTGGCCGCTGACTTGGGCGATGCCGGCGACGTCCTTGAGGCTGAGGCCGTAGGGCTTGAGGCGGCTGGGGTCGAAGCCGACCATGAGCGCGAGGTAACCGCCGGCGGAATGTCCGCCGATGAAGACCTTGCGTGGGTCGCCGCCGTGCGCGCCGATGTGGCGCACGGTCCAAGCAAACGCGGCGGCGGCATCGTCGACGTACTCCGGGTACTTAGCCCGGGGGCTAAGGCGGTAGTCGGGCACGACCACAGCGATGCCCTCGCGGGCGAAGCTGGCGGCGATCTCGGCGCAATGCTCGGAGGCGAGGCTTTTGCTGCCGTTCTTCAGGCCGCCACCGTAGAACCAGACATAGGTCGCGAAAGGCTGTGCGCTTTTAGCCGGCAGCGTGAGGTCCAACTTGCAGCGTTCGGACTCATAGGCGGTGAGGTCGTCGCCGGCACGATACGGGACGTCTTTGAGGACGTGAGGCTCGGCCGGGGTTTCCGCGGCGAAACCAGCCAGGCACGCCAGCAGGATGGTCGAGCAAAGGGTGAGCAGGCGACGCATGGCGGGAGGGGTGTCCCGTAGGTTGGCGGACGTCCGGCGGAGAGGAAGCCCGAAGTGAGCTGGGTCAGGCGATCAGCGCCTGCACGACCTTGCCGTGCACGTCGGTCAGGCGATAGTCGCGGCCGGCGTGGCGGAAGGTGAACTCTTCGTGGTTGAAGCCGAGGAGTTTCATGATGGTCGCATGCAGGTCGTGCACGTGGACCACGTCCTTGACGGACTTGAACCCGAACTCGTCGGTCTCGCCGTAGGTCTGGCCGCCGCGGACGCCACCGCCGGCCATCCACATCGTGAAGCCGTGGTGGTTGTGGTCGCGGCCGTTGATCTTGCCGGCATTGGAGCCAGGGGTCGGCAGTTCGACGGTGGGCGTGCGGCCGAATTCGCCGCCCCAGATGACCAGCGTGGAGTCGAGCATGCCGGTGCGCTTGAGGTCCGCGAGGAGCGCCGCGATCGGCTGGTCGGCTTCGTGCGCGAGCTTGCGGTGGTTGACTTCCAGGTCGTCGTGGCTGTCCCACGGTTGACCGGCCCCGTGCCAGAGCTGGACGAAGCGGACGCCGCGTTCGACGAGGCGTCGGGCGATGAGGAATTGGCGGCCTTGCGTGGTGTCGCCGTACATCTCGCGGGTCGAGATAGGCTCACGGCTGATGTCGAAGGCGTCGGTCGCTTCGAGCTGCATGCGGTAGGCCATCTCGAAGGACTGGGCGCGCGCTTCGAGGGCGGCGTCCTGCGGGTGGAGCGTCTGGTGCGAGGCGTTGATCCGCGCGAGGAGATCGAGCTGCTGGCGTTGCGCCGGGCGGGAGAGGCCGGCGTTGCGGATGTTCTCAATGAGCTCCTCGACGGTGCGCTTGGAGGAGTCGACGTAGTTGCCTTGGTAGACGCCGGGGAGGAAGCCGCACTGCCAGTTCTGCGTCTCCTGGATCGGGTAGCCGCCCGGGCAGAGCGTGATGAAGCCGGGAAGGTTCTCGTTTTCCGTGCCGAGGCCGTAGGTGACCCAGGAGCCCATGCTGGGGCGGACCTGACGGGCCTCGCCGCAGTTCATCAGCAGCAGCGAAGGCTCGTGGTTCGGCACGTTCGCCTGCATCGAGCGGATGACGCAGAGGTCGTCCGCGAACGCGGCCGTCTTGGCGAAGAGCTCGCTGGCCTCGAGGCCGCTCTTGCCGTAGCGCTTCCAGGTGAACGGCGAGCGGAAGGCCGCACCGGTCTTGCGTTCGGTGGCGATGTAGTCTCCGGGGAGCTTCTGGCCGTGGTACTTGTCGAGCGACGTCTTGCGGTCGAAGGTGTCGACGTGCGAGGGGCCGCCGTTGGCGAAGATGTGGATGACGTGCTTGACCTTGGAGGGCAGCGGGGCGCGGCGCGGCGCGAGCGGGTGCAGCGGGTCGACGGCGATCGGGGCGCCGTGGAGGTCGCGTTGGAGCAACGACGCGAAGGCGAGGCCGCCCAAGCCCATGCCGCATTTCCGCAGGAACTCCCGGCGGCTATGGATGAAGGAAGGGTCGTGGCGCATGCTTATTCGGCGAAGTTGAATTCGTTGCTGGCGAAGAGGACCTGCGCGAGCGAGGACCAAGGGGACTGGGGCGAGCTCTTGCGGTTGAACCCGGCGGCCGCGGCGTCGATGACTTCGCCGGTGCGCGCGTCCTTGATGACCGGCGACCAGCTGAAGCCGTCGCTGTTGGGGCCGTTCAAGTCGTCCAAGATGAAGTCCACCGTGTCGCCCGGGGCGATGACCGCTTTCGGGAGTGCCACCTGGACCGCGGCGCCGCCGAGGCAGGTCCATTCGCCCAAGAGGCCGCGCTGGGCGGAGACGATGCGGGCGCGGACGCCTTGGCTGTGGGCGCTCGCGACCTTGAGTTCGCCATCGATACGGAACTCTCCGCCGCCCCCGGCGGCCCAGCGGCGGATGACGGCATGCTGCGCGTCGTTGCCCGGGTGGCCGCCCTTGGCGGTGAGCGCGGCGTGGCCGTTGCCGCTCGTGGTGTCGGGGTAAGTCTCCGTGGGCGTGAGGGTGTCCTTCTTCAGGACCTTCATTTCGGTGAAGGTTACCTGCTTCTTGGCAGGATCGTAGCCACCGACGCCGCTGAGCCAGCTGGCGGGCGCGGGCGCTTGGCGGACTGCTTGGACGTAGGCCAGCGCTTGCTTGACCTCGCTCGCCTGCGGGGCGCGTCCGAGGATGGTGCGGTAGAGCTGAGCGACCTTGGCTTCGTCGGACTTGGCGCCGGCCAGCTTATCCGCCAGCAGGTCGGCTTGTTGGCGGGTGAACGGATGGTTCAGCATCCACAACGCTTGCTGGGGCGTGGTCGTCTGGTTGCGGCGCGCGACGTGGTAGTCGGGGTTCGCGAAGTCGAACGTGCGGAAGACCGCCGGCAGGTTCTGGCGGTCGATCAGCGCGTAGAGCGTGCGCCGCGGCGTGCCGAAGTTCGCGACGAGGTCGAACGGCTGGCCGCCGAGCTTGGGTTCGAGGCGTCCTGACACCGCGAGGATGCTGTCGCGCATGGTCTCGAAGTCCGCACGGCGGCGGTTCATGCGCCAGAGCAGGCGGTTCTCGGGATCCTTGGCGAGGCCGGCCTTGTGGGTTTCCGACCCTTGGCGGAAGGCCGCTGAGGTCACGAGCGTGCGGATGAGCCGCTTCATGGACCACTGGTCGGCGATGAAGCGAGCCGCCAAGCCATCGAGCAGCGCGGGGTTCGTCGGCGATGCGGTGCGCACGCCGAAGTCGCTCGGGGTCTCGACCAACGGCTGGCCGAAGACCTGGTCCCAGACGCGGTTGACCATCACGCGCGCCGTCAGCGGGTTGTTGGCGCTGGCGATGGCTTCGGCGAGTTCCAGGCGTCCGCTGCCGCGCTTGAAGTCGGTGGGTTGGCCATTGGGCGTGAGGATGGAGAGGTAATGGCGCGTGACGTTCTTGCCGGGCCGGCCCGGGTTGCCGCGCAGGAAGACCGTGCCGTTCACGGGTTGGGCCTTGTCGACGATCGCCATCGCGCGGGGCGGGCTCTTGGGACTGGCCTTGAAGGCCTCGACTTCGCGGATCAAGGCGCGATGCTTCTGCGCATCCGCGACGACATAGGAACCGACGAGGCTGTCGGCCGTCGGGGCGGTCGGGCCTTTGGGCGCTTCGATGAGTTCGCGCCACGGCTTGAGCTCGAGCGTGGGGTTGCCGCGGGCGGTCGCCAGGAGTTCACCGTAGACGGCGAGCAGCTCGTCGAACTTGGTCGGTAGCTTCTTGGTCAAGGCGGCCTGCAGGGCCCCGTCGAGCGGCGTCGCGGACTTCGCAAGGAGTTCGGCGGAGAGCTTGGCTTTGAAGGCGTCGTCGGGCGTGCCCGCGAGGCGCGCCCACAGGCCGAAGAGCGGATCAGTGGCGACGAGGCGCGGCTGCAGGGTCTTCTTCCAGCCGGCGAGGATGGCCGGATACAGCGCGAGGCGCTTGGCTTCCTGGGCGTCGTCGAACTTGGCGTCGGCGAGCGAGCGGCGCAGGACGCCGAGGTAGGCCGTGGTCTTGGCGGTGGAGAAGGAGCCTTCGCGGCGGCTCGTGCGGAACTCCACGACCTTGGCTTCCTTGGTCGCCAGTTCGGCTTCGAACTCCTGCGAGTCCTTGGTCGGTGTGAACGGTTTCAGCAAGGGCTTGTCCTTGGGTTCTTCGCTGGAATTGAAGATGGCGTAGAGCGCGTAGTAGTCCGTGGAGGGCAGGGGGTCGGACTTATGGTCGTGGCAACGCGCGCAGCCCATCGTGAGCCCTTGCGTGCCGCGCATCACCACGTCGATGCGGTCATCGATGATGTCCTGCTGGTTGTTGAGGAAGCGTCGGCCGAGGGTGAGGAAGCCCAAGGCGGCGAGGTCGCGGGTGTCCTCGCCCGTGACGAGCGCGTCCGCCGCGATCTGCAGCTTAAGGAAACGGTCGTAAGGCATGTCCGCGTTGAAGGCGCCGACGACCCAGTCGCGGTAGGTGTAGGCGTAGGCGTAGCGACGTTCTTCTTCGAAGACGTAGCCCTTGGTGTCGGCGTAGCGCGCGACGTCGAGCCAGTGGCGGCCCCAGCGTTCGCCGAAGGCGGGTGCGGCGAGGAGGCGGTCGACGAGCTGCTCGTAGGCTTGCGGGTCGCGGTCCGCGACGAATCGTTCGATGTCCTCGGCGGACGGCGGCAGGCCGTGCAAGGTGAAGTAGGCGCGGCGGATGAGCGTCTCCTTGGACGCTTCCGGAGCATAGGTCAGGCCGACGGCTTCGAGCTTCGCCAGCAGGTGGCGGTCGACGTCATTGCGCACGCGCTCGGCCGCGGCGACTTTCGGCACGGTGGGCGTGGCGATCGGCTGGAAGGCCCAATGCTTGCGTGGGTCGGCGATCTCGGGCTGGCCCGAGGTCGGCCAAGGGAGTCCTTGGCGCACCCATTCGGTGAGCGCGGCGATCTCCTTCGGCGCGAGCTTCTTGTCCTCGCTCGGCATCGCTTCGACGTCCTTCCGCTTGGTGTGGTTGATCGCCAAGATGAGGCGGCTTTGTTCGGGCTGGCCGGGGACGACGAC
>JBEGRN010000075.1:0-6773 GCA_041180425.1 Verrucomicrobiota bacterium | reverse complement strand
CCCTTGCCGTTGTCCTCCACGACCGTCAGGGCCTTGCCCCCGCGGGAGAAGTCGACCACCACGCGCGTCGCGCCCGCGTCGAGCGCGTTTTCGAGGAGCTCCTTCACGACCGCGGCGGGGCGCTCCACCACTTCGCCGGCGGCGATTTGGTTGGCGACCGTCGGGTCGAGTACGCGGATCGTGGACATGCTTACTTCGTCTTGGCGGGCACGGCCTCGGCCCAAGATTCGTCGATGGTCTGCCCGCAGTGCTCAGCCCAGACCTTCTCCACATCGCCGCCGGACACGCCGGCAAGGTGCAGTTTCTTGACCAAGCCCGGATGGGCCTTCTCGGCCTGCAGGATCAGGTAGCCCGTCACGCGGTAAGAATCGCGCGGTTTGTTCTTCACCGGGTCGAGGCGGATGCCGAACTTACCGCCCTCGGCGATCCCGAAGCGGACGTAGTCGGCCAGGCCTTCGGTCATCCAGCCGGGAATCTTGCGGTAGCCCTGCAGGACGTGCGTCAATTCATGGACCACCAGCATGACGTCGTCGGGATGCTTGGCGGCGTAACGGGTCGAGACCGTGATGGCCTTGCCGTCCCAGTAAGCCACGCCGTCCATGTCCTTGAAGCGGACCGTCAACTGCTTGGGGCGCTTGGCCTCGGCCGTCCCGAGGACCGCCGCGACCTTCGGTTCCCATTCCTGGATGAGCTCACGCGAGCGGGCGCCGAAGGCCTTCAGCTTCTCCTCATCGGCCTTATCGTCAAAGACCAGCTGCACCTCGACGGCCGGGAGGACTACCGTGGCGAGGCAAAGGGCAAGGAGGAGGCGCAGCATGGTAGGACGAGGATTAAGCCCACCCCCTGCCCCTGCAAGACGAACAGGCCGAAACCTCGAGGGTTGCACCCGGCCAAAGAGCCGCAACCTTGCGGGGGTGTCCAACCGCCTGGCCTCCGAGCGCTCCCTGTACCTGCAACAGCATGCAGGCAACCCCGTGCATTGGTGGCCGTGGTGCGCCGAGGCCTTTGCGGAGGCCCAAGCCAGCGGGAAGCCTGTGCTGGTCTCGGTCGGCTACTCCTCTTGCCACTGGTGCCACGTCATGGCCCGGGAATCCTTTGAGCAGCCCTACATCGCCGGGCTGATGAACCAGCACTTCGTCTGCATCAAAGTCGACCGCGAGGAACGCCCCGAGGTCGACAAGCTGATGATGGACGCGGTGCAGATGATCAACGGGCATGGCGGGTGGCCGCTCAATTGCTTCTGCCTCCCCGACGGCCGGCCTTTCTTCGGCGGCACCTACTTCCCGCCCGAAGACCGCGGCCATGGCCAAGTCCCTTGGCCGCAGCTGCTCATGCGGGTGTCGGACTTCTTCCATCGGAACAAGGCCGAGCTCGCCGCGAACGCCGACGCCATCGCGCAGAACCTGACGCACCTCACCCGCGCGCCCGACGCCGACGGGAGCTCCCCGCAACCGGCGGACCTCCTCGCCGCGGCCCAGCGGCTCTGCGAGCAGCATGACGACACCTATGGCGGCTTCGGCGCCGCGCCGAAGTTCCCTTCCCCTCCGACGGTCGACTTCCTGCTCGCGATCCGCGGCACCGCCGCCGTCGAAAAGGACCGCGCCCTGGCTACGCGGCTCGACGCTGTCCTCACGGTGACGCTCGGGGCCATGGCCCGCGGCGGGCTCTTCGACCAAATCGGCGGCGGCTTCCACCGTTACTGCGTGGACCGCGACTGGACCGTGCCGCACTTCGAGAAGATGCTGTACGACAACGCCCAGCTCCTCGGCACGTACGCCGAAGCCTGGGCACGCTACCGCGACCCGCTGTACGCCCGCGTCTGCGAGGAGACCATCGGTTGGCTCCAACGGGAGATGCGTCTGCCCAACGGGCTCTTCGCCTCCGCGCTCGACGCCGACACCGACCACGAGGAAGGCTCGACGTACGTCTGGAAGCCCGTCGAAGTCGTCGCGCTGCTCGGCGGCGAGGCCCTGCCCTTCGCCGCGGCCTACGGCTTGACCGACCAAGGCAACTTCGAGGGCGCGAACATCCCCAAGCTGCGGGCCAAGATCGACGAACGCGACCGCCTCGCCGGCGCCCGGGCGAAGCTGCTGGCCGCCCGCAACCTCCGGCCGCAACCGGCCCGCGACGACAAGGCGTTGCTGGGCTGGAATGCCTTGCTCATTCGCTCCTTGGCCAAGGCCGCTTGGATCTTCGGCCGCAAGGACTGGTTCGCGCTCGCCGCGGAATGCGAAGCCCGCGCCTGGGAACTCTTCGCCGCCGAGGGCGCCTCGCCGACGCTGCGCTCCGTCGCGCATGGCGAGACGGCCACGCTCTCCGGCAACCTGACCGACTACGCTTGGTTCGCCGAAGCCGAACTAACTCTGGCCGCCTACGCTTCCTGGGGCCTGCCTGGCCAGACCGCCCGTTTTACGGCCCGCGCCCGTGTCCTCACGCAGGCCACGCTGGATCGCTTCGCCGACCCACATGCGGTCGGGTTCTTCTTCGCACCTGCCGGCCGCGATGACCTTTCCGTCCGCCAAAAGGACTGGTTCGACAACGCCGTCCCGGCCGGAAACTCGTCCATGATCCACGTCTGCGCCGAAGCCTATGCCTTGACCGGCGAGGACCGTTGGCGGCAGCACTTGGCCGACCTCGCGCAGGCGTACGGTGGCATGGCCCGCAACGTCCCTAACGGCGTCGCCCGCGCCCTCGAAGGCCTCACCCGCCATGCCTTGGGCCAAGCCGTCCTGAAGCACGCCCCCGACGCGCACCTCGATGGACTACAAGCCGCGTTGAGCGGTGAGGCGAACACCTCAGCCCATCAGCGTCCCTATCGCCCGCTCCTGCTCGTCCCCTCAGCCGAAACCGCCGGCTTCCAGCTCTGCGTCGGCGAAACCTGCTTGGCCCCGACCACCGAGGTCGCGGCGATCGTCGAAGCGCTCTGAGCCGCGGCACTCCGCTCTTGCCCGTACTGCGGGTCGGAGATTGATTAGGTGCAGCGATGGCCGACGAACCCACTTACGTCTATGGTCAGGGCCCGGGCAGCAAACGGACCCGGCGCATGCTGCTGGGCTTGGTGCTGGTGGAACAGAAAGGCTACCACGACCTGAGCTACCGGCCGAACTGGCCGCGCTTGGCGTGGGTCTTGCCGGTGACGGCTGTGGCGACGTGGCTGCTGAGCGCCGAAGTGTACTACTTCAAGGAGCGCTTCATGGGCGGCATCACGACGACCCGTCGCGGGGACATGTACCTCTACTTCCCCGATTCGGTCGCCAACTGGTTCGCCAACCTACCGCTCACCAAAGAAGAAGTCCGCCAGCGTGAACGCCGGAACATCCTGAAGAGCCAGGACGAATTCGGCCGCGTCGCCCACCTGCAGCACAAGGGCGAGTACTATGTGACCGTCGCGAAAGCGGCGCTCGCCCGCCAAGACTACGCCGAGTTCTCCAAGTACATCGGGACCGGCGCCAACCTGGCGCCCAAGAACCTCGAGGCTCAACGGCTCTGCGCCGACCTCTACTTCGCCTTCGGCCGGCCGCTCGACGCCTACCAGATCCTGGAAGAATCGTTGGAGTTCTCCTTGGACGACCAGCCGCACTTCCGGTCCTTCCTCTACCGCAGCTTCATGCTGGACCAGGACCAGCGCATCATCGACTGCGCGAAGAAATACCTGCCGATGCCTGGCCTGCATCCCGGCATCAAGAGCGACCTCCAAATCGCCCAAGCGCAGGCCAACTTCCTCCGCGGCAACTACACCGAAACCTCCCGATTGATCCAAGCCTATCAGCTGGACCACACGCCCGAAGGCTTCCTGCTGAAATGCCAAGTCCTCTGGGAGACCAATGAACGCGCGGAAGCGCTCAAGCTGCTGGATGCGGCGACCACCGCCTACCCAGGAGTCACCCGCCTGCTCGAGCTCAAGGCCAAGTGGCTGAAGGAGAACGGCAACCTATCCGGCGCGCGCGACTGCCTCGACCTGCTCTTCATCAAGGACCCGTCCAACCCCGGACCGGTCATCCAATCGCTCTTCCTGATCCCCGGGCCGGACAACGCCGCCAAGCGCGAAGCCATCGTCGAGAAGCTGCTCCGCGAACATGGCCGCAACGACCAGGTCATGCTCGAGCTGGCCCAATACGCCAACGATAGCATCCAACCCGCGCTGACCGGCCGGCTGCTCAAGTGGGCCGAGGAACGCCGCTTCCCGAACCGCCTGAAATTCGCCCTCACCCACGCGGAGTGCCTCATCAATTCCCAACAGCCCCACGCCGCGGTCATGCTCATCGAAGAGCTCATCCGCCAGAGCGACCGCGAACAATGGATGAGCGAGACGCGCATCGCCTTCGACGCGCTCCGCACCATCGGCTACTTCGCCGATGGGCAACCCGAAATCGGCCTCATCAACCTCCAACGGCTGATGCAGAACAAGAACGTGCCGCCGCAGCTGCTGGTGGCGTCCGGCCGCAAGCTCATCGCCGCCAAGCGGTTCGTCGAGGCGAACAACATGCTCATCGCCGCGCACCTGCAGAACGAGACGAACCAGTCCATCCTCCTGCAGATCGTGCAGCTCAAGCTCGCCCACCCGGAAATCGCCGGCGACCTTGAGACCTACCTGCGCCGCCTCATGGCCACGCGCAAGCCTCCGCGGGACGTGCTCGAAGCCGCGCTCCGTTCGGTCGGGGCCGATACCTTCCTGTTCTCTGGGGACCGCGAGCAGCTGCTGACGGACCTCGAAAAGCTGCTCAACTAGCCTCGGGCGCCGGCGTCGGGGCCGGACGGTCCGTCAGGTCGAAGTTGGCGGCGGCGCCGAGGCGCGTGCCGTCCGGCAACCAAGCGCCGCGGCTACAGCCTTGGCGAATGAGCTCTTCGGCTTCCGACGGGGACAAGACGGCCACGGCCATGGCGATGCCCGAGGCTTCGAGCGCGCCCGAGGCCAGCGTCCGGACGGGGGCCGGCAACGTGACGCACTGGCCCGTGCGGGGGTCGACGAACTGGGTGGCCTGCCGTTCGTTGGATTTGCTGGCGAGGGCGAAGCGGCAGAGGTTCATCTCCTTGTCCTTGCCGATGCCGATGCGCCAGCCGTTGGCGTCGCCCGGCGGGTCCAGGGCGAGGACGACCCCGCCGCCGCCCATGATGAGCGCGCGGTGGATGCCCCAGCTGTTCTCGAGCATGTCGGAGATGCGGTCCACAGCGAGGCCGCGGATGATGGCGCCGAAGTCGACCGAGGCGCCTGACTTCACGCAGGTGAACTCCGCGCCCTCGAGCTTGAACGAGGCGGACTTGAAGGCGTTGTAGACGGCAGTCCACTCGGCGTCGTCCGGGTTGAAGGACGGCGTCCCACGGGCTTCCCAATAGCGGAAGAGCGTGCCGGCGGTGACGTCGAAGGCGCCTTGGGATTCCTCCTTCAGGGCTTGGGAGAAATTCCAGAGCGTCTGGAAGTGGTCGCCCGCGGCGACGAGGGCGCCATCGGGCATGCCGTTGACCCCGGCCATAGGTCCGCTGTCGTGGCGGGCGTCGACCTGGAAGTCGAGTTCGTCGATGGCGTAGAAAATCGATTCCGCGGCGCGCTCGGCGTAGGAACGGTCCTCGTCCGCGATGCGGATCCAAAAGCGCGTGCCCATGGCCTCATGGGAGAAATTGTGGATGACGTTTCGTTCGCTCATGGGAATGGGGCAAGGACGACCTCACCAATGACTAAAATAGAACTCGGTGTCCACCTTGTTGGAGACATCGATCAGCACCCAGTAGTATTCATCCCTGCGGAGACGTAGCCTATGGGTCTGGTAGCCTGGTACGGCCGGCCGGCTGTCATCATGAGCCGCCAAGATACGGACGGGCGCGTGCTCCGCCCCATCGAACTCGCCGTAGCCGACTTGGAAGCCCCGAAGGTAATAAGGTAACGGCCAGTAATGACCACCATCGATGGCGACGTAGAACGGCTTGCCCGGATGCACCTTCTGCCACCTCTGCTGAAATTCGCGGAGGTCACCGGCCAAATGGCAGAGGTGGCGGGGGGTGGGCGTATGGGGCTGCAGCGTGAACGGACAGGCGAAAACGAAGACCGTGGCGGCGACGAGGGAGGCAGCCCCCGTGAACACCCGTCGCTCCGCCAACAAAGGCCAAGCCAGCGCCAAGCTTAGGCAGACCGGCAGGAATAGCAGCCAGGGGGTCTTGTAAGGCAAAGCGAGATGAAACAGGAAGCACCCGACGGCGACAGCGAGCGGGACGTCGTCGGCCGAACGCGGGCCACCGCGGATCAGCCGAATAGCGACGAGCGCGGCCAACCAAAGTCCGACCGTCCACCAATAGCCGGGGTCGGTCAGCGTGAGGGTATCCTCGTTACCCGAGGCGACCGCGAAAGACCTCCAGAACTGATGCCCCCACGCGACCATCCCTTCCCAGTCCGTGAACAGCACCGTCTGTAGGCTGACCCAAACGACGAGGGCACCCAGCGTCGCCCAACCGACGCGCCGCCAGGTCAGGGTCTCGCGGGCGAAGACGAGCAACGCCAGCAAGAGAACCCCCAGGTAAGCCAACGTGGTGACCTTACAGGCCAGGGACAGTCCGAAGGACGCGCCCGAGAACACGGCCTGCCACGCAGGGCGTTCGCCGCTGGCCGAGAGATTCCACAGGAGCACCCCCCAGACGAAGCCTGCCACGAGCAACGGCTCTTGAATGAAGTAATGTCCAAAGTAACAGCCGGCGGCGCCCATCAGGAGCACAAACGCCGCGAAGCCGCGGGTCGGCCAAGCCACGTGACGCAAGCAGAGCGGCACGGCACAGACCAACAGGTA
>JBEGRN010000074.1:0-6782 GCA_041180425.1 Verrucomicrobiota bacterium | reverse complement strand
TTCGCCCAGCTCCTGCATGACCGTGCGACGGACGCCGCCGAAAAGGCCCGTCTGGCCGCCGCCATCGCGGAGGCCGACCCCGAAAAGAAGAAGGCGTGGATGGAGCAGCGCGAGTTCCTCGACCTCTTCGAGGAGCATCCTTCGGCCAAGCTCGGCGCCCAAGAGTTCATCGAGCTCCTGCGCAAGCTGATGCCTCGCCTGTACTCGATCTCTTCGGCCCCTTCCAAGTATCCGGACGAGATTCACCTCACCGTCGCCGTCGTGCGCTACGAGACCAACGGCCGTCAGCGCGAGGGCGTCTGCTCGACCTTCCTGTCCGAGCGCGCTCGCCTCAATGCGCCGGAGGTCCCCGTCTTCGTCGCCGAATCCCATTTCGGCCTGCCGGCCGACGACAACGTCCCCGTCATCATGGTCGGCCCGGGCACGGGCGTAGCGCCTTTCCGCAGCTTCGTGATGGACCGCGCCACCCGTGGCGCGAAGGGCCGCAACTGGCTCTTCTTCGGCGACCAGCGCAAGGACAGTGACTTCCTCTATGCCGACGAGTGGGCGGCATATCTCCAGTCCGGGGTGCTCACGCGCCTCGATCTGGCTTTCTCGCGCGACCAAGCGGCCAAGGTGTATGTGCAGGACCGCATGCGTGAGAACGCGGCCGAACTCTGGCAGTGGCTCCAGGCCGGCGCCTATTTCTACGTCTGCGGCGATGCCAAGCGCATGGCCAAGGACGTCGACGCGACCTTGCACGCCATCGTGGCGGAGCAGGGCGGCATGACGCCCGAAGCGGCGGTGGACTGGGTCAAGCAGTTCAAGAAGGACGGCCGTTATCAGCGCGACGTCTACTAAGCCGAACGGGCGCTTTTTCGCTATTTTTGGGCAGGAAACGCCGAGGTGGGGCGTTTTCGCCACTTGCCTAGGGACGGTTTTCCCTGCACATCAAAGCCGATGCAACTGACGCATACTCCTCGTGTAGCTTTGGTGACCGGTGCCGGCCGCGGCATCGGCAAGGCCATCGCCGAACGCCTCGCTTCGCATGGCCATACCGTGCTCTGCGTGTCGAAGTCGGAAACCTGCGTCGCCGTCGCCAATGACATCGTCGCCAAGGGCTGGAAGGCCAAGGCCTACCAGGTCGACGTGTCCGACGCCGCCGCGGTCGCCAAGGCCTGCGAGCAGATCAACGCCGAGTTCGGCGCGGTCGAGATCCTCGTCAACAACGCCGGCATCACCCGCGACAAGCTCGTCATGGCCATGTCCGAGCAGGACTGGAACGACGTCCTGTCCACCAACCTTTCCTCTGCGTTCTATTGGACCAAGGGCCTCGTGCGTCCGATGACCAAGAAGCGCTGGGGGCGCATCATCAGTATTTCGTCCGTCACCGGCGTCCAAGGGAATGCCGGCCAGGCCAACTACGCCGCCGCCAAGGCCGGTCTCCATGGCCTGACCATGACCCTCGCCCGTGAGCTCGCCGGCCGTAGCATCACCGCCAACGCGGTCGCCCCGGGCTTCATCACCACCGACATGACCGGGGAGCTTTCCGACGAAATTAAGCAGAAGATCCTCGGGGTCATCCCGCTGGGCCGTTTTGGCTCGGTCACCGATATCGCCGCGATGGTCGATTTCCTTGCCTCGGAAGAGGGGGGGTACATCACCGGGCAGGTGTTTTCGGTTGACGGTGGCATGGCTATCTGACACCCAGAACCCACTCCTAATCACCACTTTACCATGCCTGAAAACATCGAAAAACGCGTCACCGACATCATCGTCAAGCAGCTCAGCGTGAACCCCGAACAGGTCACTGCTGCCGCTGGTTTCCAGACCGACCTCAAGGCCGACTCCCTCGACCTCGTCGAGATCATCATGGCTTTCGAAGACGAATTCGGCATCGCCTCGATTCCGGAAGACAAGGCCGCCTCCATGAAGACCGTGGGCGACGCCATCGAGTTCATCAAGGCCAACGCCACCAAGTAATTCCTCACGGGTTATCTCTAGCCCGTACCTGTGAGCACCGCTAGCCAGCCCCGCAGAGTTGTCGTCACCGGCATTGGTTGCCTGTCGGCTCTCGGTCCGGATACGGCGAGCTTCTGGGACAGCCTGATCAAGGGCCGTTCCGGGATCTCCCGTATCACGCGTTTCGACCCGACGGACTTCCCGTCCAAGGTCGGCGCCGAAATCCGCGATTTCGATCCGGGGAAGTTCATGGACCCGAAGGAGGCCAAGCGCAACGACCGCTACACGCAGTACGCCGTCGCCGCCTCCCGCATGGCCATCGAAGACGCCAAGGTCGACACAACCAAGCTCGATGCGGAGCGCTTCGGCGTGATCATCGGCTCCGGCATCGGTGGCATGGAGACCATTGAAAACCAGGCTCGCGTCCTCATCGAGCGTGGCCCGAGCCGCGTCTCGCCTTTCACGATTCCTTCCTTGATCGCCAACATCGCCTCCGGCGTCGTCGCCATCGAGTTCAAGGCTAAGTCCGTCAACTACGGGGTGGTTTCCGCCTGCGCTTCCGGCTCCCACGCGCTCGGCGAGGCCATGCGCCACATCCGTGACGGTCATGCCGACATCATGCTCTCCGGCGGTTCGGAAGCGGCCATCACCCGCCTAGGTTACGCCGGCTTCTGCAACATGAAGGCGATGTCGACCGACTTCAACGACACGCCGGAAAAGGCCTCCCGTCCGTTCGACAAGCTCCGCGATGGTTTCGTCATGGGCGAGGGCGCAGGCGTCCTGGTCATCGAATCCCTGGAGCATGCTCAAGCCCGTGGCGCCCGCATCTATTGCGAACTCGCCGGCTACGGCGCTACCTGCGACGCGTACCATATCACCGGCCAGGATCAGGAAGGGAAGGGCCTCGCGCTCTGCCTGAATCGTGCCTTGTCCGAAGCGGGCATCGCCAAGTCCGAGGTGAGCTACATCAACGCCCACGGCACTTCGACCCCGATCAACGACCGTTGCGAGACCCTCGCCATCAAGCGCGTCTTCGGCGAACAGGCTCCCAAGATCGCCATTTCCTCGACCAAGTCCATGACGGGCCACCTGCTGGGTGCCGCGGGTGGCGTCGAAGCCGCCGTCTGCGCCCTCGCCATCCATCATGGCGTGGTGCCTCCGACGATGAACCTCGAGAACCCGGACCCGGATTGCGACCTCGACTACGTGCCGAACCAGGCCCGGAAGATGCAGGTCAACGTGGCGATCTCGAACAACCTCGGTTTCGGCGGACACAACGCCTCCTTGGTCTTCAAGGCCCTTAAATAAGGGCCTGCGGGTGGAACTTCCAGGTTTGATGGGGTTATACTTATAACCCCTGTTTCTCTATGCGCCGCTCCTCCATCGCCTCGTTGGTCCTGTTGGCTAGCCTGCCTCTGGCGGGGTGGTGCCAAGAAGTTGCCGCGCCAGCCCATGTCCAGGTAAGCACCACGTTCACGCGGAAGGATGCCAGCGGTAAGGTCGAGACCATCGCTTCCCCTACGGCGGTCGCTGTCTCGGGCAAGCAGGCGACCATCGGGGTCAGCAGCAACGATGGCGGCATTACCTTCAGCGTGACGCCCACGGTGGGCCCGGATGGCACGATTGCTTTGAAGATGGACACGCAAGTGAAGTCCAAGGCCGATCCGGCGACCCAGAATCCCGACGAGCTGCGCCGCAAGCAAAAGGAAGCGGCTCGCCAGAAGTCGAACATGCCCATTTTCCATTCGGCGATCCCTGCCGAAGGGCTCTATTCCGTGGAAGACGGCGCGGGCGTCCGTCGCTGGCTTAAGGTTGGGCGCACCGTCGATGGTTGGACGATCAAAGCCTACGACGAGAAGCGCGAGGTGCTGACGATTTCGCAGCTCGGCAAGGTGCAGGAGCTGACCCTGCACAAGGCCATCATTGACGGCTTGGCCGTGACGCACGGCAATACCACGACGGCTTCGGTGAAGTCCGGCGAAGCGACCAAGTTCACAACCCCTGAAGGCGTCGAGGTTGAGGTGAAGGTGGAAGTCATCCAGATGACCAAATAGCCCCTCGTCCAAACAAGGGTAACAAAAAGGCCGAGGCGTGATGCCTCGGCCTTTTTGGTTTCAAACCCTCCGGGTTTACTGATTGCGACCCGCCATGACGCCGCCGTCGACGTCCCAAATCGCGCCGGTGACCCAACTGGCGTCTTCGCTGAGCAGGAAGGCGATGACTGCGCCGACATCCTGGGGCTGGCCGACTCGGCCGATGGGGTGGAAGCCGTTGAACCCCGCCAAGGCTTCGGGAATCTTGTCTTCATGGATGAAGGCTTTGTAGATCGTGGTCACGACCACGGCCGGGGAGACCGCGTTGACGCGGATCTTGTGGTCAGCGAGTTCCATCGCGAGGTGCTGGGTCAGCGCATGCAGGCCGGCCTTCGCCATGGAGTAAGAACTGGACGGCGTCGCCTTGACCGCTTGCTTAGCCCACATCGAGCCGATGTTGACGATGCTACCGCCGCCGTGGGCTTTCATGTTCTTGGCCACCGCCTGGGTGGTCAGGAAGAGGGCTTCGTTGAGGTCTAGGTATTTTCGGTAGTCGGCCCGGCTTTGGTCGAGGAAAGCCTTTGGCGCAAAATAACCCGCGGCATTGACTAGGCCACGGATATGGCGGGTTTCCTGCGCGATTTGGGCGCAGAGTTTGTCCACGTTGTCCGCTTGGCTGAGGTCGCACGAGATCGTGGTGACCTCCGGGGAGCCGAGCTGAGCGAGTTCCTTGGCGACGGCGGTCAATTCACTGGCGCCACGGGCGATGAGCGTGAGGGGCTGCTTCTGTTGGGCGAGGCGCCGGGCGACATCGAGCGCGATGCCTTTGGAGCCTCCCAAGAGGTAGGTGGTGTAGGCGTGGGTCATGGCCCGTCACCTTCCTGCCTACATTGGAATGAACAAGGCGAGAGGCCTAAACCAGGGTGAACACCTTTGAGTGAATGGGGTTAACTCCCCAAACACTCCTGCCAGAGCTGAGCCTCTCCCGCGATGCCATAGGCCTCTAGGCCAGCGGCAATCTCTGCTACTGTCGGTTCGGCCACGGCGTGCTTGGGGTCGCCCGGCAGCTCAGGGCGAGCTTGCCGCACCAATGCCCAAGCGGCCCAAGCGCGCCATTTCTTCAGTTCTGCACGCTCCCCGCGGACGCGGTCGGCGAGGTGTTGGTAATGGACGCGGGCGTTGCCGGTGAAGGCGTCGCTGGGCTGGGAAACGAGCCAGCGGATGGCGGCGTAGGGCAGGGGGTAGGCAACGACTGCTGCCTCCGTGCCGTGTACGTCGCAGTAGAGCGCGCGGTCGACTGCCAGGAGCGCGCGGGCGGGGAGCCCGTCCAGCCAGAGCTGTTGGCCATATTCTAGGCACAGGGCATAGAGTTCGGCACCGCCTGCTGCCCGCTGCTCCGCGAGGTCGCGCCAACTCAACGGGCGGCCACAAGAGGGCAGGAACGGACAGGGCTGGTTCACGCTCAGGGCTTGGCGTACGGATTGGTCTGCTTCTCGTGCCCTACCGTCGTCCGCGCCCCATGTCCCGGCAGGAGCACAGTTTCATCCGGCAACGTATAGATGCGTGACCGGATGGAGGTCAGCAGCTCGTTCCAGTTGCCGTTGGGTAGGTCGGTGCGGCCAACGGAACCGCGGAAGATGGCGTCGCCGCAGAAGGCGACTTGGTCGCTGGCGCAATAGAACAGCAGGCTGCCGGGGCAGTGGCCTGGGACGTGCCGTGTCTCGAAGGTTTTGCCGGCGGCGACGAAGGTAGAGCCTTCCTCCAGCCAGGTCGTGACCTTCGCCGACTTGAAGTCGTCCTCCGTCAGCGAAGGAATCATCGCGAGGTAGCGGTTCATGTACGCCTCGATGTTCTCGATGAGTTCGCGGTCGGCGCGATGCGCGAGGACCTGCGCCCCGGCGGCGGCAAAGGCATGTGCCTCGCACATGTGGTCCCAATGGCCGTGCGTGAGCAGGAGGTGGGTGAGCTTGAGCCCGCGGACTTTGATCAGCGGCAGCAGGGTGCGCGCGGCGCCTTGCGGGGCGTCGACGACGATGCATTCCTGGCCGTCGTCCGAGGTGATCAGGTAGGTGTTGGTCTCGAAAGGTCCGAGGGGGGCGGCTTCAATTTTCATCAGAGGGATTAGGCAGGGCCGAACGCTTGGGCGAGGGCGGCTTCGACGAGGTCCGGCGGGCGGATGGCCTTGAAGTCGCGGCTGACGAAGGCGTGCACGGTGAAACCTTCGACCAGGAGTTCGTCGCCACGGGTGACTTGATAGGTCAGGCGTAGGCGGGCCCGCGGCTTCTCAGCCAAGGTGACGGTGATCCGGACGCGGTCGTCGAAGTGCGAAGGGCGGTGGTAGGTCAGGCCGGTCTCGAGCACGGGCAGCAGGTAGCCTTGTTTTTCGAGTTCGCGGTAAGGGCAGCCCAGCTGGTCGAGCAAGGCGACGCGGGCCATCTCGAACCAAGGCAGGTAGTTGCCGTGGTAGGTGACGCCCATGGCATCGGTTTCGGCGAAGCGGACCCTGGTTTCGACGGTGGCCTGTGGCATGGGCTTGTTCTGGGTCAAAGGGCGGTGCTTTCCAACCGTAAAGGCGCCGGTTGAGACCGCTTCTCCTTGCCCCCGGCAGGGGCGTCGTGAAGATGGGCCCATGGGTCAGCGCGAGCGATGGATCTTATTCTTGGTCGGTGCCCTCGTCGGGGTCGGCGTCCTCTGGGTCGTCCAGACCAATAGCCAGCCGCAACGCGACGCGAAGCGCCAGGTCCGCGAAGGCCTCAACCTGCCGGGCATGATGTACGACTTCGCGGTCACCCAGAAGGGCTTCTATGG
>JBEGRN010000073.1:0-6793 GCA_041180425.1 Verrucomicrobiota bacterium | reverse complement strand
TCAGACGCCCGTGGTGGCGTAGGACTTCCGGCCGTACTTCTTCGCCAGCCATTCCTGCAGCAGCAGGAAGTCGGCGGGCGGCGGCACTTCGATCGTCAGCGGCTTGCCCGTCTGCGGGTGGAGCAGGGTGAGGCGGTGGGCGTGCAGCATGACGCGCGGCATCGGCCAGCCGTCGAAGGCGGGGACGTCGAACTTCCCGTAGGTGCGGTCGCCCAAGATGGCGTGGCCGATGTGCGACAGGTGCACGCGGATCTGGTGCGTGCGGCCGGTGTGCGGGAAGGTGCGGATGAGCGCGGCTTGGGCGCCGTATTTCTCTTCGACGCGCCAATCGGTGATGGCCTCGCGGCCGTCTTCGCGCACGGCCATGCGGACGCGGACGGTGCGGTGGCGGTCGATCTTGGCGTCGATGGTGCCGCCGAGCAGGCGCGGGCACTTGTCGACGAGCGATAGGTATTCCTTCTGGGCCGTGCGTTGGGAGAACTGTTCGACGAGGTTATGGTAGGCCTTGTCGGTCTTCGCCAGGACGATGACGCCAGAGGTCTCACGGTCGAGGCGATGGACGACGCCAGGACGCGGGGCGCCGCCGGCCGGGGCCAGCTTGCCCTTGGTGTGGTGGAGCAGGCCGTGGACCACGGACAGCTCGTCGGAGCCCTGCACCGGGTGCGTCAGCAGGCCGGACGGCTTGTTGATGGCGATGAGGTGGGCGTCTTCGAAGAGCACTTCCAACTTCATCTTCACCGCCGTGGCGGTGGGCTCTTCCGGGGTCGGCAGCGCGATGACGATCTCGTCGCCGGGGTTGAGCACGGTGCGTCGGTCGATGGACTTGCCGCCGAGCGTGATCAGGCCGAGGTCGAGCGCCTTCTGGACGCGGGAGCGGCTGACGCCTTCCATGAGCCCGGAGACGATCTTATCGGCGCGGGCGGCCGGTTGGTCGTCGGCCACGCGGACCTTGAACTTTTCGTGCGGCTTCGCCGGCGTGGCGGGGGCGCGGCGGGCGGGGTCGCGGGACGCCCGCGTGGGGCGGCGGGGTTCCGGCTGGGCGCGCGGGGCGGCCTTACGGGTCTGCCCTTGGTTGGCGCTGATGGGCTTGATCGAACCAGGGGAGGGCTTCGACGGCGTCTTATGCTTAGACTTGGCCATCTTAGCGCTTTTGGCCGAGGAGGTACTCAGGATTCAGTTTTTGGAGGGCTTTAGGCACGAAGAGACCATCCTTGCGGATGACCTTGCCGTCAAAGCGGATTTCACCGCCGCCGTATTCCGGTCGTTGGATGCAGACCATGTCCCAGTGGATGGACGACTTATTGCCGTTGTCCGTCGTCTCGTAGCACTTGCCCGGCGTGAAGTGGAAGGAACCGGCGATCTTCTCGTCGAAGAGGATGTCCTGCATCGGGTTCAGGATATGCGGGTTGAAGCCGATGGCGAACTCGCCGATGTAGCGGCCGCCGACGTCGGTATCGAGGATCTCGTTGAGGCGCTTGGTGTTGTTGGCGGTAGCTTCGACGATCTTGCCCTTCTTGAAGACGAGGCGGATGTTCTCGAACGACACGCCCTGGTAGATGGTCGGGCAGTTGTACTGCAGCACGCCGTTGACGGAATCGCGGATGGGCGCGGTGAAGACCTCGCCGTCGGGGATGTTGTATTCGCCGCCGCAAGGGATGGCGTTCATGCCCTTGATGTTGAACTTCAGGTCGGTGCCCGGCCCGGTGATGTGCACCTCGTCGGTCGCCATCATCGCCTGCTTGAGGGCTTCCATGCCCGGGATCATGCGGGAGTAGTCGAGCGTGCAGACGCGGAAGTAGAAGTCCTCGAACGCCTCGGTGCTCATCTTGGCCTGTTGGGCCATGGACGAGGTGGGCCAGCGGAGCACGACCCACTTGGTCTTGTTGACGCGCCAGTCCATCAGCGGTCGGACGGTTTCGCCCAGCAGGCGGGCGCGGTCGGCGGGGACGTCGCTGGACTCGAAGATGTTGTGGGCGCCGCGGACGGCGATGTAGGCCTGCATCTTCTTCATGCGGGCGAGCTCATGGTCGGCGAACAGCTTGAACTGCTCGGCGGAGCCTTCGCGGGTCATCTCACGGGAGACGCGGGCCTGTTGGATGTTCACCATCGGCACCGCGCCGTGCTTGCGGGCGGAGCGGATGAGGGCGATGACGAACTCCTCGGGGGTTTCGGCGACGTCGATGAGGACTTTCTCGCCTTTCTTGAGGCGGGTCGAGAAACCACAGAGGACGTCAGCCAGTTGGGCGTAGCGCGGATCCATAATATTCCAGGTACACTTGCGACCCTTCCCCTTATTTCCAAGCGTGAAAGCCACGCTTGCACGAATCGCCCGCCCGCCCAAGTTGTGTGCCATGGAATCCGCCAGCCCGATGGAACGCGCGCAAGCCCTCAGCGCCGAGGCGTCGTTCGACTTCGCGGTGGGCGACGAAGCCGCGGCCTTGGCGAAGCTGGCCCAAGCCGTGCAGCTTGAGCCTGCCTGCTTCGAGGCCTGGCTGGCCAAGGCCGAAGTCCACTTCGCCCTGCGTCAGCTGGATGACGCCTTGCAGGCCGGTGAGGCCGCCTTGGCGCTACGCGCGAAGGACATTCATGTGCATACCTCGCTTTCCCGCATCTGGATGGAGCGCGGCGACAAGACCAAGGCGGAACACCATGGCGCCCAAGCCCGGGTCCTCGGGTGGGGGGACCAGCTCAAGCAGCCCGAGGGCGGCTTGCCGGGGGAAATCGGCTAGGCAGGGCAGGGGGCGGCAAGGTCACTTGTCTCACCCCCTGCGACAGCCTGTCCCTTGAAAAGGAGGGAACAAGGGCCTCCAAAGGGGGTCGACCCCTAACTGACCCCTGAAAAACCCCTTAATCGGTTGCTTAAACCCGCCAAAACCGTTTTGGCATCTCTTCTGCAAACCCTCTGACGCCCCTCCGGGCAAACTCTACCCAACCACACTATGGCCAAAAATACCAAAATCACCGTAAAGCCCCTCGCTGACCGCGTGCTCGTGCAGCGCATCGAGGAAGCCGAAGAAATCAAGGGCGGCATCATCATCCCTGACTCCGCCAAGGAGAAGCCGCAGGAAGCCAAGGTCGTCGCCCTCGGTACCGGCGCGGTCGACAAGGACGGCAAGAAGATCCCCTTCTCCGTCAAGGTCGGCGACAAGGTCCTCATCGGCAAGTACGCCGGTTCGGAAGTGAAGCTCAACGACGAGATCTACCTCCTGCTCCGCGAAGAGGAAGTCCTCGCCGTCATCGAATAATCCCCCTCCACCTAACCCTCTCAAACCACATCTATCATGTCTAAGAAGCAAATCCTGTTCGATGAAGCCGCTCGCCGCAAGGTGCTGAACGGCGTCTCCACCCTGGCCCGCGCGGTCAAGGTCACCCTCGGTCCGAAGGGCCGCAACGTGATGATCGACAAGAAATTCGGCGCCCCGAAGGTCACCAAGGACGGCGTCACCGTCGCCAAGGAGATCGAATTGAGCGATCCTTACGAGAACATGGGCGCCCAGATGGTGCGCGAAGTCGCCTCCAAGACCGCCGACAAGGCGGGTGACGGCACGACCACCGCGACCGTCCTCGGCGAAGCCATCTACAAGGAAGGCCTCCGTTTCGTCGCCGCCGGCGCGAACCCGATCTTCGTGAAGCGCGGCATCGACAAGGCCACCGAGGCCGTCGTCAAGGAGCTCGCCAGCATCTCGAAGAAGATCAAGACCCGCGAAGAGATCAAGCAGGTCGCGACCGTCTCCGCCAACTGGGATTCCTCCATCGGCGACATCATCGCCGAGGCCATGGACCGCGTGGGTAAGGACGGCACCATCACCGTCGAAGAAGCCAAGACCATCGAGACCACCCTCGACGTCGTCGAAGGCATGCAGTTCGACAAGGGCTACCTCTCCCCGTACTTCGCGACCAACGCCGAGACGCTGGAAGCCATCATCGAAGACGCCTACATCCTCCTCTACGAGAAGAAGGTGTCCGCGATGAAGGACCTCCTCCCGATCCTCCAGGAAGTCGCCAAGGCCGGTAAGCCCCTCCTCATCATCTCCGAAGAAGTCGAAGGCGAAGCCCTCGCGACCCTCGTCGTCAACCGCCTCCGCGGCACGATCAACGTCTGCGCCGTCAAGGCCCCGGGCTTCGGCGACCGCCGCAAGGCCATGATGGAAGACATCGCCGTCCTCACCGGTGGCCGCTTCATCACCGAAGACCTCGGCATCAAGCTCGAGTCCGTCAAGATCGCCGACCTCGGCCGCGCCAAGCGCATCGTCGTCGACAAGGAGAACACCACGATCATCCAGGGCGCCGGCAAGTCCGCCGACATCCAGGGCCGCGTGAAGCTCATCCGCCGTCAGATCGACGAGACCACCTCCGACTACGATAAGGAAAAGCTCCAGGAACGCCTCGCCAAGTTGGCCGGCGGCGTCGCCGTCATCCACGTGGGTGCCGCGACCGAAGCCGAGCTCAAGGAGAAGAAGGACCGCGTCGACGACGCCCTGCACGCCACCCGCGCAGCCGTCGAAGAAGGCATCGTCCCCGGTGGCGGCGTCGCCCTCCTCCGTACGGTCAAGGCCATCGATGGCGTGATCAACAGCCTCGTCGGTGACGAAAAGATCGGCGCCCAGATCGTCCGCAAGGCGATCGAAGAGCCGCTCCGCACGCTCTGCGCCAACGCCGGCGTCGAAGGTTCCCACATCGTCCAGGAAGTCCTCCTGAAGCATAAGGGCGCCAATGGCTACAACGTGGCCACGGGCGAATACCAAGACCTCGTCGCCGCTGGCGTCGTCGACCCGACCAAGGTCACGCGCACCGCGATCATCAACGCTTCCTCCGTCGCCGGCCTGCTCCTCACCACGGAATGTCTCATCACGGACATGCCGGAAGAGACCAAGCCTGCCGCGGGCGGCGACCACCACGACCACTGAGGTCGTTGCAGGTCGTTCTCAAACGGCGCCCAGGTGGGCGCCGTTTTTTTGTGCCTAGCCGCGGAGGGGTAGGGCTATCTTTTGTACTTTTACGCCAACGCGCTGGGATTCGTCCGACAAAAAGAGGCCGCTTCCATTCTCCGGGTTGCCCTCTGCCGGTAAATGGGTTGTTTCGAGCCATTACCCCTATGCGAGTCTTCCTAGCTCTGTTGACGTTCTTGGCTGCTTGGTCCGCCCCTGTGCGCGCGGCCGAACCTTCCGACGGGGCCTTGCGCGTCCTGTACTTCGACGCCCGTGGCGCCGAGCAGTCCGCCAAGGGCACGCTCCATGACTACATGGCCGCGCTCGGCCGCGACGCCATCTGGTTCGACTACGCGTCGGGCCCGACGCCTTCGTCCGAAACGCTGAGCTATTACGACGCGTTGCTGGTCAAGGAAGACGTCCCCGGTCTCGGCAACGAAGTAAAGCTGCCCGAAGGCAAGATGATCGTGGTGTTGCGCCTGAAGGCCGACGCGAACGCCGAGGCTTTCCGCAAGGAGCTGCTGGGCAAGCTCAACCCCGCCCGCGTCTCGGCTTGGGAAAAGTTCCTCGCCCAGCGTGAGCCCGAGGTCCGCGAAGAAAACCCGAACGTCGCCAACTACGAGCGCCGCCCGAAGCCGTTGACCCTGCAGAAGCCTTTCTCGGTGAAGGGCAGCATGGAGCGCACCCAGGTTCCCGCCGACATGAAGCTGGTGCTCTTCGCCGCTGAACCTGATATCCAGAAGCCTATCGCCTTCGCGTGGGACACTCGTGGCCGCCTGTGGGTCGCTCAGACCAGCGACTACCCGCACGGCGTCTCCAAGGACGGCGCCGGGCACGACAAGATCGTCATCTGCGAGGACACCGACGGCGACGGCAAGGCCGACAAGTTCACGGTCTTCGCCGACCACCTCAACATCCCGACGAGCTTCACGTTCGCCAACGGAGGCATCGTGATCTCGCAGCCTCCGCAGTTCCTCTTCCTCAAGGACACCAACGGCGACGACAAGGCCGACGTCCGTGAGACCATCATGACGGGCTGGGGCGTCAACGACACCCACGCCCAAGCCAGCAACCTCTCCTATGGCTACGACAACTGGCTGCGCGGCGCGGTCGGTTACAGCGGCTTCAACGGCGAGGTCGGTGGCCAGCGCCTGGGCTTCGCCCAAGGTAGTTACCGCTTCAAGGCCGATGGTTCGGCGCTCCAGTTCCAGCACCAGTTCACCAACAATACTTGGGCGCAGAGCAACAACGCCGCCGGCGACGACTTCGGCGGCACCGCCAATGGCGCCCCGATCTTCTACGGCGGCATCCCGCTGAACGTCACCCCGAAGGGCGTCCGTGTGATGTCGGCCAAGAAGATCAACCTGGTCGACCAGGCCCACACCATCACCCCGAACTTCCGCCAGGTCGACGTGATGGGCGGCTACACCGCGGCTGCCGGTTCCAACTTCATCTACTCCGCCCAGCTCCCGGCCCGCCTGCAGGGCTCGGCGATGGTCTGCGAGCCCACCATGAAGGTCATCAACCTCATGAACGTCGTCCCGCAGGGCGCCGGTTACGTGGCCAAGGACGGGTATAACATCGTGGCTTCGTCCGATGAATGGATGTCGCCGGTCTTCGCGTCCGTCGGTCCTGATGGCGCCATCTGGTTCGCCGATTGGCAGAACTTCATCATCCAGCACAACCCGACTCCCAGCGTGAGCCGCGGCGGCTACGACGCCAAGACGGGTCCGGGCGGCGCACACGAGAACCCGCTCCGCGACCATAGCCGTGGCCGCATCTATCGCATCGTCTCCAAGACGACCCCGACGGTCAGCCCCGCCCAAGCCAACACGGACGCCGCGCTCCTCGCCGGCCTCAAGGGG
>JBEGRN010000072.1:0-6889 GCA_041180425.1 Verrucomicrobiota bacterium | reverse complement strand
GAAGTGGAAGAACTCCGGGTGTTGCCGGTAGAACTCGGCGGCGCGGGGGTCGCGGAACGTCTCAGCGTGGGCCGAGGCGAGGGCGAAGCAGCCGGCGAGCAGGGCGAGGAGCGGTTTCATTTCTGGACGCGTTTGATGTCGAAGGCTTCTTGTAGGCCTTCGCCGATGGCGTTGATCATGACCATCAGCCCGACGAGGCAGGAGAGCGCCGGGACGAGGATCCACCAGGCGCGCCAGTTTTCGCGGCCTTGGTGGAGGAGGTCGCCCCAGGAGGGTTCGGTCGGCGGGAGGCCGAAGCCGAGGTAATCGAGCGCGGAGAGGGAGAAGACCAAGCCGTGCAGCGTGAACGGCAGGGTGGTCAAGATGACCGTGGCGCAGTTGGGGAGGATGTGCCGCCAGAGGATGCGCAGGTGGCCGGCGCCGAGCGTGCGCGAGGCGTTGACGTAGTCGCGGGCGGAGACCTGGTAGGCCGAAGCGCGCAGCTGCTGCGCCAGCCCGATCCACGAGAACGCCACGAGCAGCAGGGCCAGGAACGTCAGGCTCGGCTCGAGGATGCTGGAGAGGAAGATGATCGCGTAGAGGAACGGGATGTTGGACCAGACCTCCATGACACGTTGCAGGATGAGGTCGAAGAGGCCGCCGAAGTAGCCCATCGCGGCGCCGAGCAGGAGGCCGACGGCGTAGACCGCAGGGAGGTAAAGCGCGGCGGCCAGCAACAAGAGGCGGAAGCCGCCCCAAAGGCGGGCGAGGATGTCGTGTCCCGATTCGTCGGTGCCGAGCCAGTGGCCGTCTTGGCCCGGCGCGCACGGGGACGGGATCATCGTGTAGAGCGCGCCTTGGGGAGTCCAATTCACCTGGCTGCCGGCGGGCCAGACGAAGTCGACCTTGCCGTCCACGAACTTCGCGCGGGCGACGGTGGTCCCGTCGACGATGACCTTGGCGTCGCCCGAGAGCTGGCCGTTGACGACCGTCCAGGAGCGGGCGCGCGTGCCGTCGGGATTGAGGGTGAAGATGCGGCTTTCGCCGATGACGCCGCGTGGTTCGCACCAGCGGCCGGCGGCGTCTTGATGGACGGGCGGCATCACTTCGCTGACTTCGTCCGGGGCGAAGGGAATGGGCGGCAAGAGCACCCAGCCGCGTCCGTCCGCCGCGACCTGCTTGGCGAGCAGGCGATACTTGGGTTCGGCCTCGCCGGTGTAGCCCAGCGCTTGGGCTGAGATGAAGCCGGCGAAGACGGGGAAGCGCCAGCGTCCGTCGATCTGCAAGGCGAGCGGGCGGTTGCCGACCAGCAAGGGCCCGAGCAAGGCGAGCACCGTGAGGATGGACAAGGCGAGGAAGGACCACCAGCCAGCGCGGTGCTGGCGGAAGCGTTGCAGGCGGCGCTGCGTCAAAGGGTCGAGCCAGCTCATGCTTTCTTGTCGAAGCGGATGCGCGGGTCGGCGGCCGCGACGCAGAGGTCGGAGACGATGTTGCCGAGCAGCATCGCGAGGCTAGAGAGGGTGAGGAGGCCGAGGAAGACCGGGAAGTTGCGGTGCGACAGGGCGTCAAAGCCCAGGAGGCCCATGCCCGGAATGTTGAACGTCACCTCGATGAGGAAGGCGCCGGTGAGGAAGAAGCCGAGGTTATGCCCGAAGGTGGCCGCGATCGGGATCAGGGAATTGCGGAGGGCGTGGACGTAGACGATGCGACGGAAACCGAGGCCCTTGGCGCGCGCGGTCCGCACGTAGTCGGCGCCGAGGTTTTCCAGCAGGCCGTTGCGGGTGAAGAGCGTGAGCGCGGTGAAGGAGCCGATGGACATGCAGGCGAGGGGCAGGACGGTGTGGTGGAAGCGTCCGCCCCACGTGAGGCTGTCCCAGGCAAAGCCCTTGGTCGGGAACCAACCGAGCTGGAAGCAGAGCACCTGCAGCAAGGCCACGGCGAGGATGTAGCCCGGGACCGAGTAGAGGATGAACAAGCCCTGCGAGCTCAGCGTGTCGAACCAGCTGTCGCGCTTGAGCGCCTTGAGCACGCCGAGCGGCAGGGAAATCCCGTAGGCGATGGTCATGGTCCAGAACCCGAACCAGAGCGAGAGCGGGAGGCGTGCCTTGATCTCGTCCCAGACCGGCTTGTCGGATTCCGTGGAGGTGCCGAGGTTGAGCTGAAGCACGCCCGAGAGCGATGGATAGTAGACGACGATGCGGACGGCCTTCTCGGGGTCGTCGGGGAGGGGGGCGGCCTCGGCTCGCCAGCCAGGTCGAAGGCTGCCGTCGAGGTTGCGGACGGTGAAGGCATGGCCGTCGGACGTGACCTTCAGCTTTACGGTGGTGCCAGGCTTCGCCTCATCCGCGACTTCCAGTTCGGCGATGCCTTGGGCGTCGAGGCGCGCGGTGGCTTGGTGGGCGGGGCCAGGCCAAACGCCAAGCCAGATTGCATAGGCTTCCACCAAAGGACGGTCGAAGCCGTAGCGGCGCTTGAGGTTGTCGAGTTCTTCGGGAGAGGCGGGTCCGGTCGGGCGCGCTTTGCCGCTGCCGCGTTTTTGGTCGGCTTGTTGGCGTTCGGCCATCGCCTGTTCGATGGGGCCGCCCGGGACGAAGCGGGTGAAGCAGAACGCGACGAACGTAATCCCGATGAAAGTCAAAGGGAGGAGCAGCAACCGTCTGAGGACGTAGTTGTGCATGAGGGGAGGTCTTTAGGGCAACGACTGGTAGGGAGGGGTCAACCTCGAAAGGACTCGGCTTGCCCTGTTCCGACCGACCGTTTATCTATCGGGCGTGTCTGTTCCCCTGTTCCTGTTCATCATGCTCGGTCTCGCTCTATTAGCGCTGGGCCTCTTCTTGTTGCTCTTCCTTTGGCGTGGGTTCCGGAGAGACGCCTCGATGAGTTGGGGCTACTGCTTCGTGCAGACGGTTTGCTGGTGCTTTGTTCGCCTGTTCTATCGGATCGAAGCGCGTGGTTTGGCCAACCTGCCAGCGACAGGCGGCGCCCTCATCGTCTGCAACCATGTCGCTTACGTCGATGTGATCGTGCTGGGCGTGCTGTCGCCTCGGCCGATCCGTTTCCTTTCCTGGGAGGGCTTCGAGCGTAATCCGATCATCGGCAGGTTGACTCGCCTGATGCGGACAATTCCCGTCGCCGAAGACAAGGCGAAGGAAGCGATCCAGAAGTCCACGGAGGCGCTCAAGGCCGGAGAGCTCGTCTGCATCTTCCCTGAAGGCAGCCTGACGCGCAACGGCGGCGTCCTGCCGTTGCAACGCGGGTTCGAGCTGATTGCCCGCCGCGCCGACGTGCCCATCGTCCCGGTCGCCATGGATGGCCTCTGGGGGTCGATCTTCAGCCACTTGGGCGGTAAGTCGTTCTTCAAGTGGCCGAAGCATTTCCCGCGGCCGATCGCGGCGGTCTTTGGCCGGCCTTTCCCCGCTGCTGAGCATGCCCAGACGCGTTTGCGTCTCTTGGAACTGGCGGCGGAAGCGTTCTTGCTGCGACCTTCCTTGCGCGGGCATCTTGGTCGGGAAGTCGCCGTCGGCCTAGCGGCCAAAGGTGGCCGGACGGCCTTGGTCGACCGCACGGGCGCGCGCCGCCCTTTCTCGGGCGCCTTGGTGCTCGCCTTGGCGTGGGTGATCTCGAAGCGCCTGCAGGGCCGGACCGCTGCTCGGCGCGTCGCCATCGTCTTGCCGCCCGGCATCGCCGCCGCCGTCGCCAACTTGGCGTGCGTCTTGGCCGGCAAGACGCCGGTTAATCTTAACTTTACGTTGGGCCGCGAGCAGGTGCAGTCGTGCCTGCGCCGCGCGGAAGTGGATCTCGTCATCACCGCGGAGGCCTTCAAGGCGAAGCTCTCTGAGAAGTTTGCCGATTTCCCGTGGGGTGACCGCGTCTGGGATATCGCCGCCGAACTGCAGGCGTTGCCGCGCGGGCAGGTGGCTTGGCGGCTGGGGGTGGTGCGGGCCTTGCCGTCGCGTTTGATTCCCTCGGTCATCGGCGTGCCGGCGCAAGGCGGCGACGACGAGGCCGCGCTGCTCTTCACCAGCGGCAGTTCCGGCGAGCCGAAAGGCGTGGTGCTTTCGCACCGGAACATCCTCGCGAACCTCCGGCAGATCGAGGACGCCGACATCTTGCCGAACTCGGCCGTGCTGCTCTCCAGTCTGCCCGTCTTCCATAGCTTCGGCTTCACGGTGGGTCTGTGGTACTGCCTGTCGCGTGATGGCACCTTGGTCACGCTGCCTTCGCCGCTGGACACCAACGCGGCCGTCAAGGCCATCAAGGAGGAGGGTGTTACCGTGACCGTGGGCACGCCCACATTCCTGCGCCCTTACCTGCGACGTGCGACCGCGGAGGACCTCAAGTCCTTGGAGTGGGCCGTGGTCGGGGCGGAGAAGTTGCCGGATGACTTGGCCCAAGGTTTCGCCGAGCAACTGAAGACGCCGATGCTCGAAGGCTACGGCATCACCGAGACGAGCCCCGTGCTGGCCGTCAACGTTCCTGATAAGGCCGACGCCGAAGCCCCTAACGGCATCTGGCGGGGCAACGTCCGCGGTTCCGTCGGTCGCCCGGTCATGGGCGTGGCGGTGCGCTTCATCGATATCGAAACGGGCGCGCTTTTGCCGGTGGGGCAGGTGGGCTTGTTGGAAGTACGCGGCGCCAATGTCTTTACCGGTTATCTCGGCGATCCCGCCCGTACGGCCGAAGCCAAGGTCGACGGTTGGTACCGCACGGGCGACCTGGCCCGCTTGGACGAAGAGGGCTTCCTGCATCTCGCCGGGCGTCTTTCACGCTTCTCTAAGATCGGCGGCGAGATGGTCCCGCATGGGACGGTCGAGCAGGCGTTACTGAAGGTGCTGAACCTCCAGTCTTCGGCGGAAGTCGTGCTGGCGGTGTCGGCGGCCAGCGACCCTGCCAAGGGCGAGCAGCTGGTCGTCCTGCATACGATTGACCTTGAGGCTGACGCCGTCCGAGCCGCCTTGGCGGCCGAAGGTTTGGCCAACCTCTGGATTCCCAAAGTGTTCAAGAAAGTGCCGACCATCCCGATTTTGGGCACGGGCAAGCTGGATTTGAACAAGCTACGCCAACTGGCACAGGGTTGACGCGGTTTTGGCTCGCTTGTGGCTTAGGGTAGGGGTGTCCTACTTTACCGCACATGCCTAAGAAAAAGAAGCCTGCTCCCAAGCCCGCCGCCCGTCGTCCGGTCAAGCCGGCAGCCAAGGCCAAACCGGTGGCCAAGCCCGCCGTGCAGAAGCCCGTCGCCGCGCCGGTTGTCGTCTCCGCCGGCGTCCCGACCGTGCCGGCCTTCCGGGAGGCCATCCTTCGTCACCTCAAGAGCACCTTTGCCCGCGATCCGATCACCGCGACCAAGAACGATTGGTGGTTGGCCACCTGCATGGCCGCCCGTGACCTGATGCTGGAGCGCTACATCGCGACGCAGTCGGTCCACGCGGCCAAGAACGTCCGCCGCGTCTACTACCTCTCCCTGGAGTACCTCATGGGACGCGTGCTCTCCAACAACCTCGTGAACCTCGGTTTGCGCGACGTCGCCGGTGCCGCGCTGAAGAGCCTCGGCCAAGACCTGGAGGCCGTGACGGAAGAAGAGGCCGACATGGGCCTCGGCAACGGCGGCCTCGGTCGCCTCGCCGCCTGTTTCCTCGATTCGCTGGCCACCATGGACATCCCGGCCATCGGCTACGGCATCCACTACGAGTTCGGCTTGTTCCGGCAGACCTTCGTGCAAGGCCGCCAGGTCGAAGTCGCCGACGCTTGGTTGGCGAACAACAACCCGTGGCTCATCCGCCGTCCGAACTTCCGCGTCCGCGTGCCGCTCTACGGCCGCGTGCAGCACAACGTCGACGACCGCGGCAACCATCGCGCCGAGCTCGTCGGCACGCGCGACCTGGTCGGGGTGCCGTGGGATATTCCGATCGCCGGCTTCGCGGCCAGCAGCGTGAACTTCCTGCGCCTCTGGGAGTCGAAGGCGACGACGGAGTTCGATTTCCGCGCGTTCGACCGCGGCGGCTACGTCGAGGCCGTGCGCGAGCGCAACGACAGCGAGACCATCTCCAAGGTGCTGTACCCGAACGACAGCACCGAGAGCGGCAAGGAACTGCGCCTCGTGCAGCAGATCTTCTTCGTCTCCTGCTCCCTGCAGGACATCCTGCGCCGCCACCTGCGCCTGAACCCGGACTTCACCAACCTGCCGGAGAAGGTCGCCATCCAGCTCAACGACACGCACCCGTCGATCTCGGTGGCCGAGATGATGCGCCTGCTCATCGACGTGGAACGCCTTGGCTGGGACGAGGCGTGGGCCCTGTGCACCCGCGTCTTCAGCTACACGAACCATACCTTGCTGCCCGAGGCCCTCGAAACCTGGTCCGTACCGCTCTTCGAGAAGGTCCTCCCGCGTCATCTTGAGATCATCTACGAGATCAACCGACGCCACCTCCGCGAGGTCGACGACCGCTGGCCCGGCGACGACGTCAAGAAGGCCGAGCTCTCGATCATCCAAGAGGGTTCGGTGAAGCGCGTCCGCATGGCTCACTTGGCCGTGGTTGGTTCGCATCACGTCAACGGCGTGGCCGAACTGCACACCCGCCTGCTGCGCGCCCACCTGTTCCCAGGCTTCGATGCGCTCTGGCCCGATAAGTTCGTCAACGTCACCAACGGCGTGACCCCGCGCCGCTGGATCCGCGGCTGCAATCAGCCGCTGGCCGCCTTGTGCGATGAAGTCGCTGGATCCGGCTGGGAAAAGCAGTTGGGCAAGCTGCGCGCCTTGGACGCCTTGGCCGACAAGCCAGCCTTCCAGGACCGTTTCTTGGCCATCAAGCACGCCAACAAAGTCAAGTTGGCCGCCCGTATCCGGGAACTGGTCGGCGTCGAGGTCTCGCCCGACGCCTTGTTCGACGTCCAGATCAAGCGTCTGCACGAG
>JBEGRN010000071.1:0-6981 GCA_041180425.1 Verrucomicrobiota bacterium | reverse complement strand
CGGATCGGCGTAGTCGTACTCCACGTAGAACGTCCCCGCCGTGCTGGTGAACCAGGGCGAGAGGCTGCTCATCTGCATTACATCCGCCGCCCGGGTTACCTGGGCGGTAGTGGTGACGATGAACGAAGTCGCCACCGCCCCGAGCTCCAACTGAGGGCGCCCGACGTAGATCACGCCGCCATTGTTTACGATTCGCCATTCAAGGTTGGCAAGCAGAGAGCCCCCGGCGGCGGGCAGAATGCATTGATAGACGCGCCCGGAGCCGAGTGGCGAACTCGTCACGCTTGAAAAGCCGACCTGCCCAGACGTTGCGCCAGTCGATGGTGTGATGGTTACGGAGGTATTCGTGCCATAAGCCGCGAGGCCGTTTTCCAATTGGAAGATGACCTGCGGAGTCGTCGACTCAAGGTAAAACGACACTGTGTAAACAGCGGCGCTGGTGAGGCTGCCCACCGACTGCCGAAGACCACCGGACGCGCTCGTCGCGGTTACTTGCGCCAGAGTAAACCCAAGCGTCCCCGCAACATCCGCGCGCGTTGAAGTTCCGCTTACGGTTGCCGCCCACGGCGACACCGTGAAGGCATTGCTCTGGAGGAGCAGGTTCGCGCGCAATTCCTCCACGAGGATGCCTCGCGGAGCCAGCGTGGCGGGGTTGTAGTTCAGGCGCGAGGCGCCGCTCGCGGCGGTCTTGAGAAGACCGTCGGAGCCGTAGTAACTCGCCGGGCTCGCCCGGGTGAAGGTCACAAGCTCGGCGAATGCTTTGGGGGTGAGGGCCATGCGTTACACCCAGGCGGTCTTGTAGGGCGCCAGCAGGGCGTCCACTGCGAAGGGCATCGCGGAGATGCTGCCCGCGGTCGCCGCCTCGCGGTTCTCGTAGTAGTGACCCACGAGCAGCCGCAGGGCTTGCAGGATGGGCTGGGGGACGGTCTGGGGACCGCTGTAGCCACAGACGAAGGTGACCTGCACGGCGGCGAGGACGTCCTTCACCGTGGGCCAGGTGCTGCCGTACTTCGCCCGGAGGCGCGGCGGCGAGGAGTACAGGTCCACCTCCCACTCCGTGCTCGCCCAGGTCGTGAGCGTGCCGGCGGTGTTGTAGTACTGGACCGAGGTCACGGACTGGACCGGCTCCCGGGGGAGCAGAACCCAGCCATCCTCCGGGGTGGCGTCCATCGTGAGGAGCCATGTGCTGGCGGCAAGCGCCAGCCCGGTGATGTTCTCGATATGCTGGCGCGCTGCCAGGATGCAGCCAGAGATAACACCGTCGTCCTCGAAGTGATCGACGCGCAGGTGGTCCCGCGCTTCGGCAAGCGAGAGCGGCTCAGTGGTGGCGGCAGTGATAACGCGGAGCGTGCTCAAGGTCTACCCCTTGTGATGGAACTCGAGCGCACCGACGGAGCGCCGATGGGCGACGGCGGCGGGAGCCGCATCGACCTCGTCGGCATACGCCGCAGCGAGCGCCGCAGGCAGCGCGACCAGCGCGCCGCAGGGATACGGGACGCCCTCGATGTGGACATCCTTCAGAGCCGCGACCGTCACCGTGCCCGGTGCCGCCGCTGGCTGCTTTGCCTTCGCCATGTGTTAGTCCTTCGGAGGTGGGAGGGCGGCGGCACCGGGCACTGCCGAAGCCGCCGCCGCCCCTGCGCTTAGGTGGCGCTGTTGACGTAGGCCTTCACCGCCAGCGTGTCGACGAGGTTGGCGCCCGAGCGCATCCACGCCAGGAAGCCGACCTGCCCGAGCTTCGCGTACGCCGAGTCATCGAAGCGGAACATCGTGATGTCCATCGCATCGCGGACCTTGTAGTACGAGAAGTCACCGAAGAGGACGGACTTCGCATTCGCCGCCATTGCCGCGATGTCGTCGTTCACGACCACGTTGTAGCCGAGCAGGGTGTCCGGCATGGCGCGACCGAGGCCATCCCAGCCCGGGATGAAGATCGGGCGGCCCGCGGTGTCCTTCAGCTTGCGGATCTTCGCGAGGTTCGCGTCCGAGGTCATGAAGGAGCACTGCGGACCACGGTAGGCGTAGTTGACCGAGGCGATCAGGTCGACGAGGTCGTCGAAGATGATCGTGGTCGTCTGGCCCGTGGTGCCGACCTTGCCCGAGGCCGCCGCAGTGGCGACGCCGTTCGGCTGGCCCGAGCCGGTGCCCGTGGTGAAATGCTGGTTCTGGATGCGACCCAGACGGTCGACCAGGCGCTTACGCACGAAGGCCTCCACGTCGATGCTTGAGTCCTGAAGCAATTCGTAGGGAACGGCCACAATCTTCGAGCTGTACTTGAAGGTATTCAGCGAGACGCTGGTGAAGACCGGGTCCGCCGCGGTGGCGGTCGTGTTTTCGCCGATGAGTTCGCCGACTTCCGCCGTGCCGTCCGAGCCGGGGAAGCTCAAGGGACGGCCCTCGTTCGTAACGAGAACATCGGCCACCTGGCGGACGCCGAGGTAACCCTTCAGGGCGTCGATGAGCTGGGCGGCCACATCGGACTGGACGGAGAAGCCGCCCTGGTTGCCCGTGGTCGTGCTCATGGTGGCGCGGATCTCGTCGAGGGACAGAGCACGCTCGCCCTGGCGGAGCCACTTCGCGAACAGGTCACGCGAGGCCGAAGGCTTGCCGGCCTCCACCTTCGCGACGACCGCGTCCTCGAACTTCGCCTCGGCCTCCAGCTTCGACAGCTTCTCGGCGTTGCCGATGCTGTTGTCGAGGTTGCCGATCTGGTCGATCAGGGTGTCGTACTTCGCCTGGTGGTCCTTCGACCACATGGCGCCGGGGTTGGTGTCCAGGAGGTTGCGCGCCTCCTTCGTCAGGGAGGCCCGGTGCTCCCGCAGCTCGAAGATCTTCGTCATGAGATTAACTCCTACACAAGAAAAAGCCGCCTAGTGGCGGCTGTTGGATAGCGATCGCGGGAGCTCCGCTTACGCCAGATTTTTTTCAATGAGACGGAGCCGACGCACGGCCTCCTCCCACTGCTTGCCATCGATTCCCTCGGCGACAGGTGCGTCCTGTGCCGCAGGGATGTTCGGCGCCTTCGCGTAGGGACTCAGGTCCCACGAGGCGGAGGCAGGAGCGCCGGAGATGATCTGGTCCACGAACCCGGCGGCCTGTGCCTCCTGGGCGGTGAACCACGTCTCCGCGCTCATCCAGTCCTTGATCTGCTGGGGGTCGGCCCCAGTCTTGCCGGCGTAGTCATTGACCAGCGCGGCGTCGACCTTCTCGAGCAGCGCCGCCGTGGACAGCAGGTCCTCGGCATTGCCCATCGTCATGGTCCACGAGCGGTGGATCATAAAGAGCGCCCCGTCGACCATCTGCACCGAGTCGGCTGCCATCGCGATGGAGGTCGCGGCAGAAGCGGCCACGCCTTCGACCAGCGCGGTCTTCTTCGCGGGATGCATCTGGAGCGCGGAGAACATCGCGCGACCGTCGAAGACCGAGCCGCCCGGTGAATTGATTCGCACGAGGAGGTTCGGCGTGGTGATCGCGCGGATCTCCTTCGCGAACGCCTCGGCGGAGATGCCGGTCCCCGTGTAGGGGTCGTGGCCGATGAAGTCGTAGATCCAGACGGTCGAGGTATCGCCCTGAATATCGACGGCGAGCGGCCGGACGGCCGCCTGGTTACGGGCCAGCGCCCGGAGCTGTTGCAGGTGCTGCATTCGTGGAATCTCCAAGGACGCCCGTGGGCGTATACATCTCGTCCCCGCCCGGGATGGGCGGGAGGTTCTTCAAGCGGCGGACCTCGTTGACGGTCATCCAGCCCGGCCCCTGCGAGCCGCCCAGCGCCTGCCGGAAGTAGTCGGCCTGCGTCTTGAGGTCGCCCTGCATCAGGCCCTCAACCGCGAACTCGACGAAGGTGCCGGCACGGCGGAAGAGCTTCCGGTTGAGTTCGTTCTGGATGCGGTGAAGGTGCGGGTTCAGGGTGTAGACCACGAAGCCGATGCCAGCCTGCTCCACGCCTGAGCCCCACGAGGTCGTCTTGTCCATCGCCCCAATCATCCACGGCGGGACGCCGAACGCCCGGGCGATGTCCTCCACGTGGAAGCGGCGCGTCTCGAGGAGCTGGGCGTCGGCGGCGGTGAGGGACAGCGAGGACGCCTTCGTGCCGCCCTGAAGCAGGAGCGGGACGCGGCGCGGGTCCTGGGCGTTCCCGTAGGTATTGACCCAGGCATCGCGGAGAGCCGCCGCCTGCTCGGGCTTGAGCATCCCCGCCGTCTCGAGGACGACGTTGTTCGCGGCGCCTGTTTCGAACAGGCGGGCGGCGTGCTCCTCGGTCCGTAGGGAGGTCCCGATGGTCTGGAGCGCGGCGTAGCGAATGACCGAAGGCGAGCGCAGTCCATCGAACCCGGGCATCGGGAAGTGGAGCATATACTCCTCGGGGACCCGCGACTTCTTGCCCGACTGGTTCAGGTAGTAGACGAGAGTCCCGTCGGCCGCCTTCTCAACCAGCACATCCGAGGGATCGATGGGCTCAAGGGCGACCGGGCGGTTTAGAGGATTGACGTGAACCCGGGCGAAGGCGTCGCCACGCAGGAGCATGGACAGCGTGGCGTATTCCCACCACGCCGCCGCGCTCCAGCCCGGTGAGGGCGACTCGTTCAGGAGCCACCAGACGTCCGTCTGCCCTGCATTCTCCCGGGCGCCGTTGGCGAGCCGGCGGAAGACTGGCAGGGGCAGCGTGGACACCGCCCCGGAGATGAGGGTCGCCGAGCGGTAGACCGCCGACAGCCGCATCGCGGAGTCCGGGGACACGCTGATCCCGGAGGACGAGCGGAGCATGGACCCCTCGAAGGCTGCCCAGGAGCCCGTGAGGGAGGCGTTTACCTCCGGCCCCTGCTGGGCGGCCTCCCCGGTAAACGCGTGGCGCAGGCGGGAAAGGAGCCCCATTAGAGCACCACGAACGGCACGGAAGCCGTCTCCTCATGCAGGGAAGCCCGGGCGAATGCCATGAGGAGGCACACCATCCCGTCGATCTTGTCGGCGCTTCGCTTCTTGTCTGGTGCCATGTTCATGTTTACATCCAGTCGCGGGACGAGGTTGGCGGCGTTCCACGTGAGCACCGGGTTATCCCCGTGCCTGAGCTTCCCGCCGATATATGCCCGCTCGAGGGCCTGCATCCCGGGCTGGTAGCTCTTCGCGCCCTGGATGAATTGCACGAGCGGAACCCCTGCCGCGGTGAGGCGGTTCCCGAGGTCGCTCGCGTTCCATGTGTCATAGGCGACCTCGAGGGGCTGGAACCTCTCGACGTCTGCCAGAATGTCCCGCTCGACGACCGCGTAGTCGGTGACATCGCCGTCTGTCTGCTGGATAAGCCCCGACTGCACCCAGCCCCGATAAGGGACCGAGCCGCGCTCGGTGCGCTGGTGGACCGCGGACTCCGGCACCCAGTACCGGCCCCACGTGTACCAGACCCCCTCCAGCTCCCACAGGAGCCGCCAGGCGGTCATGTCCCGCGTGCTGGCAAGGTCGAACGCGGCCCAGCACCGGGCACCCTGTAGGGCGTCCAGATCAACTGCCCCGCCGCAGCGTTTCCAGCGGCGGAGGTCGATCCATGCCTGCGCGCTCGCGGCCTGTCGGTTTAGGCGCTTGATGCGGAACTCCGCGAGCGCACCGGGCTGCTGCTTCGCCTCGGTCGCGTACTCCCTCATTTTCTGGAGGGACACGCTTACCCCGAGGAGCGGGTTGGCCTTGATCCACTTCGTCTCGTCGAAGTCGTCGTCCTGATCATCGAGGGCGTAGTACAGGGCGAGGAAGTGGTCCGCCTCGACGACGCCGTCCAGGATCTGCTTCGCGAAAGTCCGAACCTCGCCCCACGGCCCCGGGTTCTCATAACCCTCGGTCGTGGTGTACAGGAAGAGCGGGCTCTTCCGGGCGCCAGCCGCCGAGCGCAGGACGTCGAAGAGGTCCCGCGTTTTATGGGCGTGCAGTTCGTCGAAGACCAGCATGGAAGGGTTAAGCCCGTCCTGTGTTGAGGCCTTCGCATTGATAGGACGGAATACTCCGCCGTTCTCATATCGTGCGATGGTGTTGGCAAAGGGCTCAAGGGAGAACGCCTCGCGCAAGCCCGAGAGCTTCTCCACCATCCTCTTCGCCACACCCCAGACGATGCGCGCCTGGTCGCCAGTGGTCGCCGCGGAGAGCGCCTGCGGCCCCACCTCCGGCTCCGTGCAAAATACATAGAGCGCGATGCCCGCGGCGAGCGCGGACTTCGCATTCTTTCGAGCCACCGCGTACAGGGCGGTCGTGAACCTCCGCGAGCCATCCTGCCGGCGGAAGCCGAAGAGGTTGCAGAGGAAGAAGATCTGGCTCGGCTCCAGCGTGAGGGTCGGCGTCTCCCAGACGCCCTCCACATGCGGGAGCCTCTCAATGAAGGCGCAGGCCCTGTTGGCTTGACCGGGCGACCAGAGGAACGGAGGCCGCTTGCGCTGTGCCTTCTTCAGGTCGGAGAGGAAGCGCCGAGCCGCAGCTCGCACGTACTTCCCGAACTGCTTTCCCTTGGTGTCGGCCACCGCCTCCTCGGCATATGCCAGGGCGACGGCGACGTAGTCGCTAGTCTTCCCGGAAGGCGGCGAACTCGTTCGCCTTGTTCGCGTTGCCATCTGTCCCCAGCTTGGTGCGGGCTTGCAGTGTCATGCCCATCTGGACCGCCCACTGCCGAAAGGAGTCGTCGAGCTTCTTGAAGTCCGGCGAGGCCGGGTGGGTCTGCTTCAGGGTCGCCCAGAGGCGAGCCATCTGCGTTACCCCGGGGCGCTCGGTCGCGGTGAGGGCGACCTTCGGCAGCGAGGCGACGATCTCGCGCCATGCCGCCATCTCGACCCCGGTGAGATGGTCGGGCGGCTCATCAGACCAGGGGCCGGCACCGGGCGCGTCCTCGCGCTTGCGGTCCGGGTTCTTCTGGAATGCGCCGCGGAGCTCTAGCACCTTCGCGGACGTCCGTGGCCGTGCCATCTCAGAACTCCCTCCGAAAAATCCCCATTTGGGGATGTGATTAAAAAA